>DASQNB010000045.1:0-4932 GCA_035645175.1 Geodermatophilus sp. | reverse complement strand
AGCACGTTCTGGGTGTCGGCGATCGGCACCGGCCGCGCCGAGCCGGCGGTGACCATCTCGTGGTTGTCCGGACGGCGGCCGAGCACGAGGTCCTCGTCGACGGTCACGACCAGGCCGTCGTCGAAGCGCAGCACCGGGACGGCCGGGGCCTCGGGCTTCCAGAACGCGGTCGCCTCGCCCTCGTCCTCCTGCTGCTGCCGCGCGGGGGCGGCCGTGGCGCCGTAGCCGGAGGACCCGGCACTGCCGAAGCCGGCGTCGGAGCCCGCGGTGAACGACGACGCGGACTGCGGGACGGCGGCCGACGACGCGTGCGCCACCGCGGCCAGCTGCAGCATCGCCCCGGAGCCGGGGACGGTGCCCTCGACCAGGTCGTAGGCCACGCCCGGCGGCATCGAGGGCACCGGCTGGCCGGGGCCGACGTAGAGCGCCTGCCCGAGCTGGAAGCCGCTGGCGAGGGTGCAGCCGTCGACCGACGAGCCCGACACCGGGACGCCGTCCACGGCCGGCTGGCCCTTGCCCGACCACAGCGCGACGCCGGTGCCCGTACCGCCCGCGGTGTCGACCAGGACCAGCGCGAAGGACGCCGAGCCGCCACCGAGGGCCGAGACCTGACCCGCGACCGCGCCGAGCACCCGCTCAGCGCCGGGGCCGGCCACCCCCAGGCAGGCGTGCAGCGCGGCGACCAGGGCCGGCGAGCCGGGGGCGTCCACCCACAGCAGACCGCCTCCGCGTCGGGCGACGACGGAGTCTCCAGGCAGGACTTCACAGCGGTCGGGCATGGCATCCAGCCTAGATGCGACTCACCCGCCTGGGTGACCCGTCCTCACCGCCACGCCGATCACCGCACAGCGGCGAGGGACCGGTGCGACACGCGGGGTGAGAGTGACCCCCGGTGCCCCGCCCCGAGCTCGTGGAGGGTGAGGAGGAGGGCGGCGCCCCTGCAGGGCCCTGGCCTCGTCCTGGGTCCCCGGCCCTCTCCTGGCGTGCCCTGAGCCTGCGAAGGGCTCGGGGAGAGGGTCCTTCTACGAGGGGTGGGGAGGACGGAGTCCTTCTCCGAGTGGCGGGAGCAGGGGGCCTTCCTCTACGCGGAGGCGACGACGCCGAGCTCGGCCTGGTCGGCCAGGTGCTCGGAGTGCGGCAGCACCCGCACGGTGTACCCGAAGGCCCCGGTGCGCTCCAGCGGGACCGTGGCGCTGAACCAGTGCCGCGACCCCTCGGTGTGCTCGTGCGCCATCGGCAGCGTGGTCACCTCGTGCAGGCCGTCGGCGTCGTCCACCCGCCCGTAGGCCGCCTGCACCTGGACGTCGGACGGCGTCAGCCCCGGCAGCTCGACCTCCGCGCGCAGCGCCAGGGTCGAGCCGATCTCCGGGGTGTCACCGGCGCCGGTGGCCTCGACGTGCGCGACCCGCACGGTGCCCCAGTGGTCGAGCAGCCGGGCACGCCAGCCGGCCTCGGTGCGGGCCGCGCCGTAGCCGCCCTCGGCCATCGCCCGCGACGAGCCGGCCGCCGGCACGTACAGCTGCTGCACGTAGTCCCGGACCATCCGGGTGGCCAGCACCCTGGGCCCGGTCTCGCGCAGCGTGTGGCGCACCATCTCCACCCACCGCGTGGGGACGCCGTCGCGGTCGGTCTCGTAGAAGCGCGGGACCACCTGGCTGGTCAGCAGCTCGTAGATCGCCCGCGCCTCGATGTCGTCGCGGCGGTCGGGGTCGACCACGCCGTCGGCGGTGGGGATGGCCCAGCCGTTCTGGCCGTCGAACCACTCGTCCCACCAGCCGTCGCGGATGGAGAGGTTCAGCCCGCCGTTGAGCGCGGCCTTCATCCCGGAGGTGCCGCACGCCTCGAGCGGGCGCAGCGGGTTGTTCAGCCAGACGTCGCAGCCCCAGTAGAGGTAGCGGGCCATGCCGATGTCGTAGCCGGGGAGGAAGGCGATCCGGTGCCGGATCTCGGGGTCGTCGGCGAACTTCACCATCTGCTGGATCAGCTGCTTGCCGCCGTCGTCGGCCGGGTGGCTCTTGCCGGCGATGACCAGCTGCACCGGCCGCTCGGGGTCCAGCAGCAGCGCCCGGAGCCGCTCGGGGTCGCGCAGCATGAGGGTGAGCCGCTTGTAGGAGGGCACCCGGCGGGCGAAGCCGATGGTGAGGACGTCGGGGTCGAAGGCGCTGTCGGTCCAGCCGACCTCGGACTCCGCCGCACCGCGGGACAGCGCGGTCTCGCGCAGCCGGCGGCGCACCTCCTCGACCAGCCGGCCGCGCAGCATCCGGCGGGTGCTCCACAGCTCGCCGGAGGGGATCCGGTCCACGCCGTCGAAGTGCACCTCGCCCGTGGCGTCGACCGGGTCGCCCTGGCTGCTGACCTGGGTGCCCATCTCGACCAGCTCCCGAGCGGTCCAGGTGGGCGCGTGCACACCGTTGGTGATCGAGCTGATCGGCACGTCACCCTGGTCGAAGCCCGGCCACAGGTAGCTGAACATCGACCGGCTCACGTGTCCGTGCAGCCGGCTCACGCCGTTGGCGCGCTGGCCCAGCCGCAGACCCATGTGGGCCATGTTGAACTTCGACGCGTCGGTCTCCGCGCCGAGCGGGATGAGGTGCTCCAGGGGCACGCCGAAGCCGGCGAAGTAGCGCTCGATCAGCGCCCGCGGGAAGCGGTCGATGCCGGCCGGGACGGGCGTGTGGGTGGTGAACACCGTGCCGGCGCGCACCGCCTGCAGGGCCTCGGGGAACGACAGCCCGTGGGACTCGGTGAGCTCGCGGATCCGCTCGACCCCCAGGAAGCCCGCGTGCCCCTCGTTGGCGTGGTAGACCTCCGGCGCCGGCGTCCCGGTGAGCTGGCAGTAGGCGCGCAGCGCCCGCACCCCGCCGATGCCCAGCAGCATCTCCTGACGCAGCCGGTGGTCCTCGTCGCCGCCGTAGAGGCGGTCGGTGACGCCGCGCTCGGCCGGCGCGTTCTCCTCGATGTCGCTGTCGAGCAGCAGCAGCGAGACGCGGCCGACCTGGGCGCGCCACACGTGCGCGAACAGCGTGCGCCCCTCGGGCAGCGGGACGTTGATGACGACGGCGGTGCCGTCGGGCTGGCGCAGCGGCTTCAGCGGCAGGCCGTGCGGGTCCAGCGACGGGTAGTGCTCCAGCTGCCAGCCGTCGGCCGACAGGCCCTGCTCGAAGTAGCCGGCCCGGTACAGCAGCCCGACGCCGATCAGCGGGACGCCGAGGTCGGACGCGGCCTTGAGGTGGTCGCCGGCGAGGATGCCCAGGCCGCCGGAGTACTGCGGCAGCACCTCGGTGATGCCGAACTCCGCGGAGAAGTAGGCGACCGTCGCCGGCGCCTCCTCCCCCAGCGACTGGTACCAGTGCGGAGCCGACAGGTAGTCCTCGAGGTCGTCGACGACGTCCTGCAGGCGGCGCACGAACCGCCGGTCCTTGGCGAGGGTGGCCAGCCGCTCGGCCGACACCTCGCCGAGGACCTGCACCGGGTCGCCGTTGCAGGTGCGCCACAGCTCCGGGTCGAGGGCCTCGAAGAGGTCGCGGGTCTCGGCGTGCCACGACCAGCGGAGGTTGGTGACCAGCTGGGACAACGGCATCAGCTCCTCGGGGAGCGATGCCCGGACGGTGAACCGACGGAGAGCGCGCACGGGGCGAGACTAGCGACGGACGCCCGGGGCGCCGCCAGAGCGGTACAGCGCTCGACGCGCCAGGATGAGCCATGGCCAGCCGACGCCCCGGTCACCCCTCCGTCCCACCCGTCCCTCAGCGCGAGCGGCAGGCCACGGTGGCCGATGTGCTCACCCGACGCGCCCTCGATAGCGTGGCCGGGATGACTGGCCGCGCTGACCTCCGCCTCGGCATCACCGATGTCGCCCCCGTCGTGTCCTGCGGCACGTTCTCCGCGCGGGCCGTGGTCGGTGAGCACCTGCCGATCACCGCGACGGTCTTCCGCGAGGGCCACGACGCCGTCGCCGCCAGCGTGGTCTGGACCCCGCCCGGTCCGGACGACGCCGCGCAGCCGCTGCGCCGGATGGCGCGCTTCGGCGACCAGCCCGACCGCTGGCTGACCACCGTCGTGCCCGACCGCGAGGGCCGGTGGACCTACCAGGTGGAGGCCTGGAGCGACCCGCTGGCGACCTGGCACCACGCCGTCGAGGTGAAGATGGCCGCCGGGCAGGGGGCCGAGGAGCTGGTCAACGACCTGGAGGAGGGCGCCCGGCTGCTCGACCGGGTGGCCACCGGCGCCGACGGGGAGTGGAAGGGGCGGGTGACCGACGCCGCCGCCGCGCTGCGCGACACCTCCCGCGAGCTGCCCGCCCGGGTCGCCCCGGCACTGGCCGAGGCGCTGCAGCAGTACCTGTACGAGCACCCGGTGCGCGAGCTGGTCACCGGCGGCCCGGTGTACGAGGTGTGGGTCGACCGTCCCCGCGCGCTGTTCGGCTCCTGGTACGAGTTCTTCCCCCGGTCCACCGGCCCGGTCGTCGACGGCCGGGCCACCCACGGCACGTTCGCCACCGCCGCCGAGCGGCTGCCCGCGGTCGCCGACATGGGCTTCGACGTCGTCTACCTGCCGCCGATCCACCCGATCGGCACGGTCAACCGCAAGGGCCCGAACACGCCGCAGTACCCCGGGGGCAACCCGTACGAGATCGGGCCGGACGACCCGGGCTCGCCGTGGGCCATCGGCAGCGCCGAGGGCGGGCACGACGCCGTCCACCCGCAGCTGGGCACGATGGAGGACTTCCGCGCCTTCGTCGAGCGCACCCGCGAGCTGGGCATGGAGGTGGCGCTGGACTTCGCGCTGCAGGCCGCGCCGGACCACCCGTGGGTCGCCGCGCACCCGGAGTGGTTCACCACCAAGCCCGACGGGACGATCGCCTACGCGGAGAACCCGCCGAAGAAGTACCAGGACATCTACCCGGTCAACTTCGACAACGACCCCGAGGGC
>DASQNB010000044.1:0-2867 GCA_035645175.1 Geodermatophilus sp. | reverse complement strand
CGCGACGTTCTCCGAGAAGCCGGGGCCCGCGTTGCCCACGCCGGTGCCAGCCAGCACGATCGCCTGAGCGCCGGACTGCACGGCGGAATCCATGAGATCCGGCGTGGCGCCCGGATACGCGGTGACGATTTCCACCCGGGTTGTGTCGAACGCAGCCGGCGGCAGGGGCAACGGCGGGAGGCGGCGCGGGGTCGCCGTGATGACAAGCTGGCTCCCCGCCATGTGCGCGACCTCGGCACCACCCTGGAATGGGCTGCTCGCGGTGGTGTGTGCCTTGCGGGCGCCCCGGGCCGAGCGCACCGTCCCGTTGAAGGAGATCAGCACGCCGCTGTTGTGTAGTCCCGGCGACGCCGCGGCCAGCACCGCCTCCTCGACGTTGCGGGGACCGTCCGGCGCCGGGCTGTCAGCCGGCTGCTGGGCCCCAGTGAAGACCACGGTCTTGAGCGAGCGGTGCACCAAGTCCAACAGGAACGCCGTCTCCTCCAGGGTGTCGGTGCCATGGGTGACCACCACCCCGTCGGTGCTCCGGTCGAGCAGTGCCTCCTGCGCAGCCTCGGCAATCAGCCGCAGGTCGCCGAGGGTGAGCCGGTAGCTGTTCGTCCTGAGGACGTCCCGGGCCGAGACCCGCAGCTCCCCGTACTCGCCGCGGGCCAGATCGGTGGCCGCGTCGGTAGCCACGGACCCGGCGTCCCCGCTGCCGCGCGACGCGATGGTCCCGCCCGTGCCGAGCAGCTGGATGTGCGCCACGTCCTGCCTCCTGCCCGTCGAGCGGCCCGCCCTGCACGAGGAGCGACCGTCTAGCTGTTCAGGCGGCCGGAGTCATCTGAGCACAGCGGCACGTGAACGGCTCTGTCAGGACGCATCTGTGACCGCAGCAGCTCGGCGGATCCCGGCAGTATGTCGAAGGGACGGCCGGCGTCCAGACCATCCCGTCCCGAGAGCTCCTGCGGGACCAAGTGACGGGAACCGAGGGCTGCGCAATCTCTTTCAGGTGCCGGAGTCCTCTTTCAGATGCTGGAGTCGTCCCGCTGGCGATGGTGGCGTACGCGGTCCGGCATCTCCCGGCGTTCGGTTCGACCGAGGCGCCGACCTCCGTCGGGATGACAGGTCCCGGGTTGACCAGGACAATTCGCCGAGTGGTGGCTGGTACGGGGGTCTGTTCCCATGACGAGCCTGTAGCGGAATGACAACGCCTCCGGGACCTTGCCCCAGCCAGGAGTCGCCGTCGTGCGCAGAGTGGCCGTCCTCGCAACCGGTGGGACCATCGCGACCCGCACGGACCAGCTCGGGACGGCCGTGGCCGGGCCAGCGGGCAAGAACTTCTCGGTGACCTGCCTTTGCCTCCCGGGGTCGCGGTCGATGCCGAGGACGTCTTCCGCGTCGACAGTTGTGCGATGACGCTGGAGCACCTGCAGAAGGTCGCCGTTGCGTCGACGAGCACTTCCGGGACGACGTGGTCGACATCGTGATCACGCACGGCACAGACACCACCGAGGAAACGGCGATTCTGCTGGACCTCGTCCTCGGCGACCCCCGCCCGATCGTCCTGACCGACGCCCAGCGCCCGGCCGAGCCCCGGACAGCGACGGACCCTGCAACCTCGCGGATGCCATTACCGTGGCGGCGCATCCCGCCGCTTGGTGACTGCGCGCGCTCATCGTCTTCAACGGGCTGTGCTCCCCGTCCGCGGGACCGCCGACAGTAAGACCCTTGGGAGGACGGATGTGCGGCGCATGTTGTCGGATGACCGTCACGGACGCGTGGACGCCGATCCTGGCCTCGACCAGGGCGCGGTGGGAGACGGAGGACTTCGCCAACACAGCGCTTCGCCACGGTGGTTCCCGGGTACGGGTCACGGCCACGGCCGCCGGCTGGGTGATCCGGTCGGCGACCGGGCAGGGCGTGGTCGTCGACTCGGCCACCGCACTGTGGACGGCGCTGCTGTCACGGTCGGAGGTGCCGGTCGACCTGTTGCTCGCTCTACCGGCCCGTCCGCAGCCGCCCGGCAGGACAGCCGCTCCGACGCCGGTGGTCGTGGCGATGGCGGACGCCGCGGCGACCGCCATCGCCTCTCTGTCGAGCCGTCCCCGAGATCAGAAGGGGAGAGATGACCATCACCATCAACTCCGACATCGGTGAGTCGTTCGGAATCCACTCCTTCGGCAACGACGAACGGCTCTTGCCGTTGATCGACACCGCGAACGTGGCCTGCGGCTTCCACGCCGGCGACCCAGTCAGCATCCACGAGGTCGTGGCGAAAGCGGGGGCGGCCGGGATCACCGTCGGGGCGCATCCCGGGCTCCCGGACCCGGTCGGGTTCGGACGCCGGGAGATGAAGCTGCTCCCCGAGGAGCTCCGGGACATCGTCCTGTACCAGGTGGGCGCGCTGTCGGGCTTCCTCGACGCCGAGGGGCTGCCCCTGGACCACATCAAGCCGCACGGCTCGCTCTACGGCATGGTGGCCCGCGACGAGGAGCTCATGGATGCCGTGTGCGACGTCGCCGTCCAGTACGGCGTGCCGGTCTACGGGATGGCCGGCACCGCCCACGAGGAGGTCGCCAAGCGCCGTGGCGTGGACTTCGTCTCCGAGTTCTACGTGGACCTGGGTTACCGCGCCGACGGCTCACTGATCATTGCGCGCCGCCCAGAGGCGACCCCGCCGGAGCTGGCCGCCACCCGGGCTCGCCTGGCCCTGGCGGAGGGGGCGGCCGAGGCCGACACCGGCAAGCGCGTCCCCGTCCGGGTGGAGAGCATCTGCGTGCACTCCGACACTCCCAACGCCGTGGACGTCGCCACCGCGGTGCGTTCCGTACTCGACGCCACGACCAGCGATCCCACCGCCAGCGAGAGGACCCGATGATGGCCGA
>DASQNB010000043.1:0-3492 GCA_035645175.1 Geodermatophilus sp. | reverse complement strand
GTGCAGGACTGGCAGCTGTACGCCGCCGAGGAGCACAGCTCCAGCGGCCTGCGCTCGGCCGAGATCGAGGCGCTGGACCACCTGCCGGACTCCGACATCAAGGAGGCCCTCCAGCAGCTGCCGGAGGACTTCCGACTGGCGGTGTACCTCGCCGACGTCGAGGGGTTCGCCTACAAGGAGATCGCCGAGATCATGGGCACGCCCATCGGCACGGTGATGTCCCGCCTGCACCGCGGCCGCCGCGGGCTGCAGAAGCTGCTGGCCGACTACGCCCGCGAGCGTGGCTTCGTCCGGGCCGGTGCCGGGGAGGAGGCGAGCCACTCGTGACCAGCGACAAGCGTCCGGACGCCGGTGAGCCGATGTCGGTGGACTCCTGCGACGACGTCCTGTCCCACGTGTTCGAGTTCCTCGACCACGAGACCGAGCCGGCCCGGCGGGAGGTCATCGCCGAGCACCTCGATGACTGCTCGCACTGCCTGCGCCAGTTCGGCATCGAGCAGGAGTTCAAGGCCCTGGTCCGCCGCCGCTGTGGAGGCGACAGCCCGCCCCCCGGTCTGCGGGACCGGATCAAGCTGCAGCTGACCACCGTCGCCTTCGAGCAGGACGGCACACAGGTGAGCGTCGAGCGGATCAGCGTGGAGCACACGCAGGAGCACCCCACCGCGTAGGACCGTCGAACGCCAGAGGCCCAGAACCCGACGGGTTCTGGGCCTCTGGCGTTCATCGGTCCCGTCCTGCGTCCCGTCCCGAGCGTGCGAGGGGTGGGGAGGACGGGCGGCCCCTCTGCAGGTCCCGCCGCGAGCTCGCGAGTGGCGGGGGGCAGAGGGGTCTTCTCTCAGGCGTTGGGGCGCTTGCCGTGGTTGGCCTTGTTCCCCTTGCGGGAGCGCCGCTTGCGTCCACGCTTGGACATCGCTGCCCTCCTCTCCTCGTCGCTGCTGCTGCGGACCCGCTGCCGGGCCCCTGGACACCTGCCGGTGACCGGGGTCGCGTGTCGGGCACGCGACACCGGGAGAACCGTCAGGTTGGACCTCAAGCGTCTCACGAGCCCCCCTGGCACCGCCCCCCTGTGGCGGTCCGGCGGGGCGACCGGTCAGGCTGGGAGCCGCAACGACACCGGGGTCGTGGGAAGGCGGTTCGGGACGTGGCGCACGTCGGGATCGAGAGCGTGCTCGTGGCCGGTCGCGGGCCGGCCGCGTGCGCGGTGGTGGTGGCCTGCTCCCGCCTGGACGTGAAGACGGTCGCCGTCCACTCGGAGGCCGACCGCTCCGCCCGGCACGTGCGGCTGGCCGACGACGCGATCCTGCTGGGCCCCGCCCCGGCCGCGGAGTCCTACCTCGCCGTGGACCGGATCGTCGAGGCCGCCCGCCGCAGCGGCGTGCAGGCCGTCCTGCCGGTCCCCCCGGCGCTGGCCGGCAACGCCCGGCTCGCCGGCGCGGTGGTGGCCGCCGGCCTCACCTGGGTCGGGCCCTCCGCCGCGGTGCTGGAGCGCCTCGGTGGGGACGGCGTCGAACCGGCCAGCGAGCGCGGTTTCCTCGCCCTGGTCACCGACGGGGGACTGCGCTGCACGACCCCGGTGTCCCGCGACCGGGCCGCCGGCATCGCGCGCGTCTCCTGGACCCCTGACGAGCCCTTCGAGCTGCCGCCGGCGGCCAAGCGGCTGCCCGAGGTCGGCTGGCGGGGACTGGTCACCGTCGGCATCGCCCCGGACGGCGAGCTCGCCGAGGTGGCGGCCGGCTTCTCCCTCGACCTGACGGTGCTGGAGCGGGCGCACGGCGTGGACGCCGTCGAGCTCGCGCTGCGCAGCGCCTCGGGCGGCTCGGCCGCCGACGCCGGGACGGGCGCACCGCCCCGGCGGGCGGTGACCGTCCAGCTCCGGTCGACGCTCCCGCCGGGGCAGGGCGGCCGGGTCACCGGTCGGCTGCCCCGGTCCGGGTGGCAGACCGGCGGGGCGCGCGGCGCGGACGTCGTGGCGGTGAGCGGTTACGACCCCGGCGACCGGCTGGACCGCTGGTACGACGCGCTGCTGGCGACCGTCAGCGCCGGGGCGCCCGACACCGCGACCGCCGCCCGGGCCGCCGGCGACGTGCTGAACGCGGTGCCGGAGGTCGGCGTGCCGCACGACGGCCGGGAGGTCTGCGCGGTGCTCGACCGGCTGGCGTCCGGCAGCCCCGCGCCGGCGGCCTGAGCGAGGACCAGCTCCCGGTGGGGCCCCCAGGTGCCCTCGCGCGCTCGGGGACGCCCTGGAGGGGGCCGGACCGGGAGTGGCCCGTGCCAGGATGGACGTCGGGACGGTCAGGGAGGTGCCGGTGGCGGTCGACGAGATCCACGCCGAGATGGTGTCGAGCGTGTGGAGGGTGCTGGTGCAGCCCGGCAGCGAAGTGGTGGCCGGCGACACCCTGGTCATCCTCGAGTCGATGAAGATGGAGATCCCCGTCCTCACCGAGCGGGCGGGCACCGTCCGCGAGCTGCACGTCGTGGAGGGCGAGGTCATCCAGGAGGGCGACCTCATCGCCACCGTCGTCGCCGGTTGACATCCGTCCATCGCTCACTGAGGCGGCCGCGTCCCGGGCCCCGCCCTGAGCTTGCGAAGGGTGGGGAGGACGGGGTCCATCTTCACAGGTCGAGGGCGTAGACCAGCAGGTCGATGCCGGGCCGGGGGCTCCAGTCGCGCTCCGGCAGGCGGGTGAAGCCCAGCCGCTCGTAGAGCCGCTGCGCCGTCGTCATGCGCCGGTCGGTCGAGAGCACCACCCGCCGCTTGCCGGCGGTCCGGGCCCGCTCCAGGCAGGTGATCACCAGCAGCTCGCCGATCCCACGGCCCTGCACGGCCGGGTCGACCACGAGCATCCGGAACGCCGCCTCGTCGTCGGACTCGGTCACCTCGCCGAACTCGCCGGCCAGCACCAGCGCCACGCTGCCGACGACGTGGCCCTCGTCGTCCCGGGCGACGAGCAGCTCGGCCCGGTCGACGCGCCCGGCCACGTCGCGCAGCTGCTCGCCGTACTCGGGGGACGCCAGCCCGCCGCCCACGTAGACCTCGGACGTGAGCTGCCCGATCCGTGGGAAGTCGTCGGGGTGGGCGCGGTCGACGGTCAGGGCCGGCGCGTCGGGGGACGAGGACACGACGACGAGCCTAGAGAAGGACCCCGTCCTCCCCACCCCTCGCAGGCTCGGGGCGGGCCCCTGGACGGGGCCACCCTCCTGGGGTGTCTCCCGAGCCCGCAGGGGGCTCCAGGGAGGGGCCGTACCTAGGCTCGGGGCATCATGAACAGCCTCTCCGAACGTCTCACCCGGGGCTCGGCCTCGGCGCCGGCCCAGGTGGACCACGCCCGCCGGCTGGTGGCCGACTGGCAACTGCTGGCCGACCTGTCGTTCGCCGACCTGACGCTGTGGGTGCCGCTGCGCACCGGCGCGTGGTGGTGCGTGGCCCAGGTGCGCCCGCTGACCGCACCCACCAGCCAGCCCGAGGACCTGGTGGGCTCGGAGGTGGAGGGG
>DASQNB010000042.1:0-7464 GCA_035645175.1 Geodermatophilus sp. | reverse complement strand
GCCGCCGGGGAGCTGACCGGCAGCTCGCGGGAGTGGCGGTTCGGCGACGAGCAGCCGCTGGACGTCGTCCGGACGGTGAAGAACGCCGTCCTGCGCACCGCGCACGAGCCCCGCGCCGACCACGACCGGCACGTGCGGATCGCCGTCGAGGACTTCGAGGTCGTGGAGACCGAGCGGCGCACCGGGGCGGCGGTCGCCCTGCTGGTCGACCTGTCCTACTCGATGGCGCTGCGCGGCACGTGGGGCGCGGCCAAGTCGACGGCGATGGCGCTGCACTCGCTGGTCACCACCCGCTTCCCGCAGGACGCCATCCAGATCATCGGCTTCTCCTCCACCGCCCAGGTGCTGCGGCCGGAGACCCTCGCGGAGCTCTCGGTGGACACGCTGCAGGGCACCAACCTGCAGCACGGGCTGATGCTGGCCCGGCGCTTCCTGGCCCGGCACCGGGACGCCGAGCCGGTGGTGCTGGTGGTCACCGACGGCGAGCCGACCGCCCACCTGGAGGACGACGGGACGCCGTTCTTCTGCTGGCCGCCGATGCCCGAGACCATCGCCCGCACCGTCGCCGAGGTGGAGCGGGTGGCCCGGTCGGGGGCGACGATGAACGTCTTCGCCCTCGACCCGGAACCGGGCCTGGTGCACTTCGTCCACGACATCACCCAGCGGGCCGGTGGGCGGGTGTTCACCCCGGACAGCGAGCGGCTCGGCGAGTACGTGGTCGCCGACTACCTGCGCACCCGGCGAGGCCGTCGGGCCCGCTAGTACGCGGCGGGATCGGCGATCTCGCACGGACCCGTGGCCCGGGGCGTGCGAGACCGCCGATCTCACCGGGGAGACTGGCCGGGTGAGCACTCCGGTCAGCGTCGGGGAGGTCCCGGCCGGCGTCACCTACGACCTGCGCCGCGCCGTCCTGCGGCCCGGTGGCGGAGACGTCGTCTGGGCGGGCGACGAGAGCCCGGCGACGTTCCACCTGGCGGCCCGCGACGCCGACGGCCGGGTCGTCGGCGTCGTCCGCTTCTCCCCCGCGCCCTGCCCGTGGCGGCCCGGGGCTCGCGCCGCCTGGCAGCTGCGCGGCATGGCGACCGACCCGGCGGTGCGCGGGTCCGGAGCCGGCCGGGCGCTGCTGGCCGCCGGCCTGGCCGGGGTTGCGGCGCGCGGCGGCGACCTGGTGTGGTGCGACGCCCGCACGACCGCGGCCGGGTTCTACGAGCGGGCGGGGTTCACCGTGGTCGCCGGCCCCTACGACAAGCCGGGGATCGGCCCGCACCTCGGCATGTTGAAGGACCTCGTCCCCCTCACCCCTCGGTGAAGGACCCCGGCCCCCTTGCAGGGTCCCGCCGCGAGCTCGCGAGCGGTGGGGGGCAAGGGGGTCCTTGATCCACCCCTCGCAGGCTCGGGCTGGGACCCGGGAGGGGGCCGGAGCCTCCGGACGAGGCCGGGAGACCCGGGTGCGACCCGCTCGAGCTGATCCCCGGGATCGCCCCGGCGCGGAAGGCGTCCACGAACAGCCGGAAGTCGTCCTGCGTGCGACGTGCGTAGGAGTGCGCGAACTCGACGAGGTCGGCGACGAACTCCTCCTGCCGGTCACCGACCATCTCCACGACGGCCTCCTCGGTCTGGAAGGGCACCAGCGTGTGGTCGCTGTCGGCGTCGCCGACGCAGTGCATCTTCGCCGTCGCCCGGCCCAGCTGGACCAGCACCGGCGCGATGTCCTCCGGCTCGGTCAGGTCGTCCCACTCCAGGTCGGACTCGTAGGGCGAGAGCTCCTGGACGACGAAGCCCACCCCGCCGATCTCGGTGTGCCCGAGGAACTGCGAGGCGTTGGCCTGCAGCGCGCGCTGGGAGATCGCCGTCCGATGGCCCTCGTGCTCGAAGGACGCCCGGATCTCCGGATCGCGGACCACCCGGCTGGGCGCCGGCACGTTGCCCTGCTTGAGCGAGAGGACGACGTCGTTCTCCAGCGCCTGGTCGTAGCCCTCGAGCAGCACGTTGTAGGCCGGCAGCCCGGCGCTGCCGATGCCGAAGCCGCCGGTGGCGACGACGTCCTTCACGTCGTAGGCGACGTCGCGGCGCCGCCGGGGTGGGGACACCGTCTCGCGGTAGCGGTCCAGGGCGGCCAGCACCTCCTCCCGCTCGGCGTCCCCCAGGCGCCGGGTGCGCGGGCCGTCGGCGAAGCGCCGCTGGTAGTGCTCGACGACGGTCACCCGGTCCAGCAGCCTCGACCGGCTGCGGGCGCTGGTCTCCAGGATGACGTCGTGCACCGCGCCCTCGGTGTTCTCCTTGACGAGGGCGAAGGACTTGTCGTCGTCGAGGCGGGTGAAGGCGCGGACCTGGTCGAGGTAGGCGGTGAGGTAGCCGCGCAGCAGGTCGGAGATGACCTCGTCGCCGAACGCCTTCCGCCAGGCCAGCAGTGCGAAGCTGGCGCAGAATCGACGCAGGTCCCAGCTCACGTGCCCGACGTAGGCCTCGTCGAAGTCGTTGACGTCGAAGACGATCCGCCCGGCGCCGTCCATGTACGTGCCGAAGTTCTCCGCGTGCAGGTCGCCCTGGATCCAGACCCGGCTGGTGCGCTCGTCGCACCAGCGGTCCTCCATTCGTGCCATGTCGGCGTAGAACACGCAGGCGGTGCCCCGGTAGAAGGCGAACGGGTCGGCCGCCATCTTGCGGAACTTGGTCCGGAACGCGTCGGCGTCCGCGGTCATGAGCTCGGAGAAGGCGTCGACCAGCACGTCGACGATCTGCTGGGAACGGTCACCGTCAGTGACCCGTGCGAGGGATTCGACCACGGGACGACCGTAAGCGGCGGTTAGCCTGCAGGGACAGGTTCCCCACACGACCGACAGGACGGGGCGGCGGTGACTCGAGCGACCACGGCATGGCGGCTGGCGACGGGGGCCGCCTACGGGGGTGGCGGGCTCGGCCTGGCCGGCGCCGGGGTGCTCGCCGTGCTCCGGCAGCAGGCGCGCTCGGCCCGGCGCCGGGTGGAGTCCAGCGCCCTGCAGGGCGGCCCGCCCCCCGGTGAGGGCGTCTACGGGCGCGGCCGCGGCCGGCCGATCGTGTTCGCGGTGCTCGGGGACTCCAGCGCCGTCGGGCTGGGCGTGCAGCGGGCCGCCCAGACCCCCGGCGTGCTGCTCGCCGCGGCGCTGGCCGAGCTGGCCGAGCGCCCCGTGCGGCTGGTGCCGCTCGCCGTCTCCGGCGCCAAGTCCTGGCAGCTGGACGAGCAGGTCGACAAGGCGCTCCTCGAGCACCCCGCCGTCGCGCTCATCATGATCGGCGCGAACGACGTCACCAGCCGCACCGCACTCGCGATCTCGGTGCGGCACCTGCGCGAGGCCGTCGCCCGGCTCACCGAGGCCGGCACGCAGGTCGTCGTGGGGACCTGCCCGGACCTGGGCACCGTGCGCCCGATCGGGCAGCCGCTGCGCTGGCTGGCCCGCCGCTGGAGCCGGCAGCTGGCCGCCGCGCAGACCATCGCCGTCGTCGAGGCCGGCGGGCGCACCGTGTCGCTGGGCTCGGTGCTCGGCCCGTCCTTCGCCGAGGACCAGGACCTGTTCAGTGCCGACGAGTTCCACCCGAGCGCGGCCGGGTACGCCGCCGCGGCCGCCGTCCTGCTGCCGTCGATCGCCGACACGCTCGGCGTCTGGCCGGCCCGGGCCGACCGGGGGCTGCGCAACCTGCGCCGCGACACCGTGCGCCCGGTCGCCCGGGCCGCCGCCCAGGCCGCCGGCCGGACCGGCACCGAGGTCCAGGCCACCGAGGTGCGCGGCTCGGACACCGGGCCGCGGGGTCCGTGGGCCCGGCTGCGCCGCCGCCGCCCACCGGACCTCCCGACCCCGGAGCAGGCCGAGCGCGCCTCCGTCGGCTGACCGTCGCCCGGCGCCGATGGGTGGCCGGGTGATCGCGGGTGGGTGCGGCGCCCCGGGTCGCCGGGCCGAGGACGCGTTACCGAGGAGTAGGTTCTGGGTCGACCCGACGTCCGGCGACCCGTCGTCGGAGCCCCTCATCGTGGAGGACCCATGCCCGAAGCCGTCATCGTCGCGACCGCGCGCTCCCCCATCGGCCGCGCGTTCAAGGGCTCGCTCAAGGACCTGCGGCCCGACGACCTCACCGCCACCATCGTGCGCGCGGCCCTGGAGAAGGTGCCCGCCCTCGACCCCACCGACATCGACGACCTGATCCTCGGCTGCGGACTGCCCGGCGGCGAGCAGGGCCACAACATGGGCCGTGTCGTCAGCGTCCTGCTCGGCATGGACCACCTGCCGGGGACGACGATCACCCGCTACTGCTCCTCCTCGCTGCAGACCACCCGCATGGCCATGCACGCGATCAAGGCCGGCGAGGGCGACGTCTTCATCTCCGCCGGCGTGGAGATGGTGTCCCGCTTCGTCAAGGGCAACAGCGACTCGCTGCCCGACACCCAGAACCCCGCCTTCGCCGACGCGCAGGCCCGGGTGGCCAAGACCGCCGAGAGCGGCGCGGACTCCTGGACCGACCCCCGCGAGAGCGGCGACGTCCCGGACGTCTACGTCGCGATGGGGCAGACCGCCGAGAACCTGGCGCTGCTCAAGGACGTCTCGCGCCAGGAGATGGACGAGTTCGCCGTCCGCAGCCAGAACCTGGCGGAGAAGGCCATCGACGAGGGCTTCTGGGAGCGGGAGATCACCCCGGTCACCACGCCCGACGGCACCGTGGTCAGCAAGGACGACAGCCCGCGCGCCGGCACCACGCTGGAGGGCATCACCGGCCTCAAGCCGGTCTTCCGCCCCGACGGCCGGGTGACCGCGGGCAACGCCTGCCCGCTCAACGACGGCGCCGCCGCGGTCGTCGTCATGAGCGACACCAAGGCCCGCGACCTCGGCCTGACCCCGCTGGCCCGCATCGTCTCCACCGCGGTCACCGGCCTCTCGCCGGAGATCATGGGCTACGGCCCGGTGGACGCCTCCAAGCTCGCGCTGCAGCGGGCCGGGATGAGCATCGGCGACATCGACCTGGTCGAGATCAACGAGGCCTTCGCCGCGCAGGTCATCCCCAGCTACCGCGACCTGGGCATCGACATCGACAAGCTGAACGTGCACGGCGGGGCGATCGCCGTCGGGCACCCGTTCGGCATGACCGGTGCCCGCATCACCGGCACGCTGCTCAACGGCCTGCAGACCCGGGACGAGACCTTCGGCCTGGAGACCATGTGCGTCGGGGGCGGCATGGGCATGGCGATGGTCCTGGAGCGCCTCTCCTGACAGAGGACTCCACTGCCCCCCGCCCGGCCCCGTCCAGGGCACCGCCCCGAGCCCGCGAGGGGTGGGGAGGACGGGGTCCTCGTACCTGCAGCGGGGCCAGCGGATGACCGACCGCCGGTAGTCCCCGGACACAGCAGTGGCCCGGCCCCCTCGCGGGGACCGGGCCACTGTCGTGTGGGGCTGCGGTGTCAGTCCTCCTGGAAGTAGGACAGCAGTCGCAGGATCTCCAGGTACAGCCAGACGACCGTGACGAGCAGGCCGAAGGCGATGTACCAGGCGAACTTCGCCGGGGCGCCGCGACGGATCGCCTCGTCGGCCATGTCGAAGTCGAGCAGCAGCGAGAACGCCGCGACACCGATCACGACCAGGCTGAAGACGATCGACAGGGTGCCGCCGTCACGCAGACCCAGGCCACCGGGGACGAAGAAACCGGCCACCAGGTTGACCAGGACGAGCGCCAGGATCCCGAACATCGCGCCGACGATCCAGCGGGTCAGCTTGGGGGTGACCCGGATGGCGCCGGTCTTGTAGACGACGAGCATGCCGGCGAAGACACCGAAGGTGCCGACCAGCGCCTGCATCACGATGCCGGGCCACAGCGTGTTGAACGCCTCGCTGATGGCGCCGAGCGCGACGCCGTAGAGGGCGCCGTAGGACAGCGTGGCGACCGGGTTGGCGATCTGCTTGAACGCGATCACCAGGCCGAGCACCAGGGCCACCAGGACCGCGGGCAGGGCCAGGCCGAGCGCCAGGCTCTGCGGGAGCAGCACCCAGGTCGCGGCGGCCGAGAGGACCGTGACCAGGAAGGACAGGCCCGTCTTCTGGACGACGTCGTCCATGGTCATGTAGCGGGTGGTCGGCGGCGCGTAGGGCGACTGCGCGTACGGCGACGGGGCGGCGTACGGGTCCTGCGTCCCGTAGCCGTACTGCGGAGCCCCGTACTGCGGCGCGCCGCCCCAGGGGGCGGGCTGCTGGCCGGAGCCCGCGTTGGGGATTCCCCGGCCGAAGACCGGGTTGTGGCTGGGCATCGTCATCTCCTCGAGGTGACCGGCTGTCGTGGGGTCTACGGTCCTGCACCCCACTCGTCCAGGTCAACGCTCCAGGTGGGCTGCGCGTTCCTGGACGTCGGCTGCACACCCGGACGAGGGGTGTGACGGCACGCACGTGCCGTACTGGTGCCCCCGGTCGGGTTCGAACCGACACTGGGACCCTTTTAAGGGGTCTGCCTCTGCCAGTTGGGCCACGGGGGCGGGCGCGCCGCCCGGGTCAGCCGGCCTTGACCGACCCGGACTGGGCGCGGTCCTCCGGGGTGGGCGGCGGCAGCGAGCCGGTGCGGCCGGTGTTGGCCGCCTCGACGAACTCGCGGCGCGGGTCCTGCAGCTGACCCAGCGAGATGACCTCGCGGCGGAACACCGCGGCCAGCGTCCAGTCCGCGACGACCCGGGCCTTGCGGTTGAACGTCGGCACCCGGCTGACGTGGTAGGTGCGGTGCATGAACCAGGCCGGCCAGCCCTTGAGCTTGACGCCGTAGACCTGCGCGACGCCCTTGTGCAGTCCGAGGCTGGCCACCGAGCCCGCGTAGGAGTGCCGGTAGGGCTCCGGCTCGCGGCCCTCGAGCACCGCCACGATGTTGTCGGCCAGCCGCTTGGCCTGCCGGACGGCGTGCTGCGCGTTGGGCGCGGTGGTCGCGCCGGGGCTCTCCTTGGTGAGGTCCGGGACGGCGGCCAGGTCGCCGGCCGACCACGCGTCGGGCAGCCCGCGCACCTGCAGGGTGGGCTCGCAGACGACCCGCCCGCGCTCGTCCACCGGCAGGTCGGTCTCCTTCAGCATCGGGTTGGGCTTGGTGCCCGCCGTCCACACCAGGGTGTCGCTGGGGAACTCGTCGCCGTCGGACAGCTTGACCACGCACCCGTCGGCCACCGACTCCAGCCGGGTGTTGAGCCGCACGTCCATCCCCCGCGCGGTGAGCTGCTTGACCGTCCAGGCGGCCATGTCGAGGTCCACCTCGGGCAGGATCCGGCCCATCGCCTCGACCAGCACCCAGCGCATGTCGGCGCTCGACAGTCGCGGGTAGTAGTGCGTGATCGCGTAGCGGGCCATGTCCTCGAGCTCGGCGAACGCCTCCACCCCCGCGTAGCCGCCGCCGACGAAGGTGAAGGTCAGCGCGCGGCGGCGGACCTCCGGGTCGTCGGTCGAGCTGGCCGCGTCCAGCCGGGCCAGCACGTGG
>DASQNB010000041.1:0-9117 GCA_035645175.1 Geodermatophilus sp. | reverse complement strand
GAGGCCGAGCTCCTGATGGCGCTCGACGAGAGCACCGCCTGGGAGCACTGAGACCCGGGGGCCGGCCTGCACCCGCGGGCCGGCCCCCCAGTCCACTCAGTCCTGCGCCTCCTGCACCTGGACGTCGAGCTCCAGCGGCAGCACCCCCGAGGACGGCCCGACGTGCAGCCGGAAGCCGCCCGCCTCGGTGGCCCACCGGTGCGTGCCGTCGTCCCAGTGCTGGAAGGCCCGTCCCGCGACCGCCACCGTGACCGACACCTCCTCCCCGGGACCGGCCTCGGCCCCGGCGAAGCCGGCCAGCCAGCGCGGGGCGCGTTCGACCGCGCTGCCCGGGCGGCCGGCGTAGACCTGAACGACCTCGCGTCCCCGGCGGCGCCCCGTGTTCCGGAGCCGCACGGTGACCGCTGATCCGGCCCCGTCGGACTCGGCGGACAGGTACTCCCAGGTGGTGTAGCCCAGACCGTGGCCGAACCGGTACCGCGGTTCCCGGCCCTCGCGGTCGTACCAGCGGTGACCGATGAACAGGCCCTCGTCGTAGGACAGCGTCCCCTCGACCGGCTGGGTGGGCGGCAGCCCCTCCTCGGTGGCCGGCCAGGTGACCGGCAGCCGGCCCCCGGGCTCGGCCACGCCGAGGAGCACGTCGGCGAGCGCGTCGCCGAACTCCTGCCCCGGGAACCAGGTGAGCAGGACCGCCGGCACGTCGTCCGCCCACGGCAGCAGCACCGGCGCCCCGGAGTTCACCACGACCACGGTGCGCGGGTTGACCTCCGCCACCCGCCGGACCAGCTCGTCCTGCCGACCGGGCAGCGCCAGCGAGGTGCGGTCGAAGCCCTCGCTCTCCACCTCCTCGGTGGTCCCCACGACGACGACGGCCACGTCGGCGTCCCGCGCCAGCGCCACCGCCTCCTCGAGCTCGGCCTCGTCGTCGGTCTCCGGGGCGGCGTTGACCTGGAACGCGACCATGCTGGTGTCGGCGTCGCCGAAGCCGCCCAGCGACTCCGGCTCGTGCCGGACGACGACCTCGACCTCCTCGCCGGCCCGGAGCGGGACGGGCACCGACTCCTGTGGCGGGCGCATCATCCCCTCGACCGCGTCCGCGCCCGGCGGCAGCGTGATCCGGGTGTCGACGCGGACCTCGCCGGCGATCGTGACCCGGAAGGGGCCCACGCCGGACGCGCCGATCCGGTAGGTGCCGTCCTGGTCGGCCCGGACCCGCGTGACCACCTCCACCGCGCGGACGCGGTCCATGGTCAGGTCCGGTCCGTAGGAGCTGAGCCAGTTGAAGGTGGCGCCGTTGCGTTCCTCGGTGCCCAGCACGGCGCCGTCCGCGTCGAGGAAGCGGACCT
The DNA here is from genome assembly GCA_035645175.1 of Geodermatophilus sp. GTDB lineage: Bacteria > Actinomycetota > Actinomycetes > Mycobacteriales > Geodermatophilaceae > Geodermatophilus. Next base: position 7,771 of record DASQNB010000041.1, on the reverse strand, counting down.
CCACGCCCTGGCTGCCGTCGGTCCGGTGGAGCAGTTCGCGGCGGGCGGGAGGCAGCCGGTGGGTGCTCCGGCCGCCGCGGGCGTGCACGACCTGCACGTCCGGGCCGAGCGCGGTGTGCAGCCCGGTCACGGGGGAGACCGTGTACGGCGGGAACACCGTCGCGCTGCCGCCGCCGAGGGTGCGGGCCTCGATGGCGTTGGGCCCGAGGACGGCCACCCGGCGCAGCCGACCCGGGTCCAGGGGCAGCAGCGGCTCCTCCCCGCGTGCTGCGGGCTCGTTCCGGGCCAGGACGATGCCGGCGGCGGCGGTGGCCCGCAGCTCGGCGGCGATCTGCTCGGCGGACCAGGCCACGGCCTCGCCCTGCGCCGGCACGCCGTCCAGGGCGCCGACGCGGGCGGCGAGGCGGAGCAGGCGCAGCACCTTGTCGTCCACGGCCGACTCCGGGACCTGCCCGGTGCGGACGGCGGCGACCAGGGCGTCCCCCCACGGGCCGGCCGGGCCCGGCATGACCAGGTCCAGCAGGCCCTCACCGGCGGCGGCCAGGGACCGGGCGGCGAACCAGTCGGACATGATCAGCCCGTCGAAGCCCCACTCCTCCTTGAGGACGTCGCGCTGCAGCGGGTTCTCGGTCATGGTCACGCCGTTGACGGCGTTGTAGGCGGCCATCACCGACCAGACCCCGCCGTCGCGCACGATCGTCTCGAAGGGCGCCAGGTACAGCTCGCGGAGGACGCGCTCGCCGACCCGGTTGTCCGCGGTGAACCGCTCGGTCTCCTGGTCGTTGGCCACGTAGTGCTTGACCGTGGCGCCGACGCCGGCCGTCTGCAGGCCGCGGACGTAGGCCACGCCGATCCGGCCGGTGAGCAGGGGGTCCTCGCTGAAGCACTCGAAGTGCCGCCCGCCGTAGGGGGTGCGGTGCAGGTTGACCGTCGGTGCGAGGAGCACGTCCACGCCCTTGCGCCGGCACTCGGCGGCCAGCAGCCCGCCCAGCCGCTCGATGCGCTCCTCGTCCCACGTCGCCGCCAGTGCCGTGGGGGAGGGGACGTTGGCGGAGGTGTCCCGCTCGTCCCAGCGCTCCCCGCGGACACCGGCGGGCCCGTCGGAGACCACGAGGCGGCGCAGGCCGACCGCGGGCTCGGGGTGCAGGGACCAGAAGTCCGCGCCGGTGAGCAGCCGCACCTTCTGCTCGAGGTCCAGCTGGGTGACCCGCTTGCGGAGGTCGTCGTCGTGCACGGACATCACTTCACCTTCTTGACGGGCAGGATGGCCAGGGCGCCGAGGAACGTGAGTGCCGCGGCGGTCAGGTAGAGCAGGGTGTAGTTCTGCCCTGCGCCGACGGCCAGGAGGCCGGCGCCGAGGAAGGGCGCGACCGACTGCGGGCCGGCGTTGGCGATGTTGAACACGCCGAGGTCCTTGGCGTTGTCCTCGGGGTGGGGGAGGACGGCGAGCACCAGGGCCAGGTCGACGCCCATGTAGATGCCGTAGGCCGCACCCAGGATGGCCTCGACCGCGTAGAAGCCGGCGACCGAGTCGACCGTGACGAGCAGCCCCAGCCCGACCGCGAACAGCGCGGTCGAGAGGAACACGAGGAACTTGCGCTTGCCCAGCCGGTCGGAGACGACCCCGGCGGCCTGCCCCACCACGACGAGAACGACGGTGTAGATGAGCACGCCGGTGGCGACGGTGGCTGCGGCCCCGGCCTCGTCGAGGCCGAGCTCGTCGATCATCCAGAACAGCCGGAAGGTGGTGAACATGAAGCTGCCCAGGATGAGCAGGAACCTCGACAGCCACGCCCAGGCGAAGTCCGGGTACCGGCGGGGACTCACCCAGAACGTGTGCGCGAACTCCCTGACGGTCATGGACGGCGGGCGGCGCCGCAGACGCTTGTCGGGCAGCACGAGGGCGTAGACCAGCATGCCGACGACGCCGATGGCCGCCGGGATCATGAACAGGCCGACCATGTTCGCGGTCAGGGCGCTGGCCAGGTAGATGGCCGCGAGGATCCCGACGTTCTGCATCACCCCGCCGAGCGCGGTGATCGTGGCCGCCTGCCGGGCCGGGACCTGGTCGGCGATGGTCGCGAGGTACGCGGCGAAGCAGGCGTTGGCGGCGAGCTGGCCGACGAACCAGGCGACGATCAGCGTCGGCACGTTGGTCGCGATCGCGATGACGAAGAGGCACGCCGCGAACACGACGGCGCCACCGACCATCCACGGGCGGCGCCGTCCCCACCGGCTGGTGGTCCGGTCGGAGAAGCGCCCGAACAGCGGGTTGCCGACCAGGGCCGCGATGGCGCCGACGCCGAGGACGACGCCGGTCACCTGCGGGGCCCGGTCCTGTCCCACCACGTCGATGGCCTTGAGGGCCATGCTCACCGTCACCGGCCCGAGCAGGGCGATGAACAGCGCCAGCTGGGCGAAGGCGAAGGCGGTGATGAAGCCGGCGCCGACCGGCTCGGTGGGCGGGGGGAAGTCGGTCTCGTACTCAGGCTCCAGGTGCGCGTGGCCGGTGATCCCGGACTGGGTGATCGACGTCGGCAGTTCCGAGGAGCTCGGCGTCGCCGCGTTCACCACCTCGCCACGGTGGTGGTGGTGCTGGTGGTCCTCGACCCAGGCCTGGCCGGGGCTGCTCTCCGTGGACGGGTCTGTCATGGGAGGTCCTCTGTGTCGGGGGATCGACGGGCAGACGAGGCGCGGGATGTCAGGCTGACCCGCCGCTCCGGTCGGCGAAGGCGGGTGTTGTGGCCTGCGTCACGCCGACGCAGCATAAGAGGATCCACCGACTGATCGGTAGGTAGAAGTGGCAGATTCTGGTGTCCGGAGCAACAGCGCGCGCAGCGAGGCCGCGCGCGAGCGGGTGCTGCAGGCGGCGCTGCGGGCGCTGGCCGCGAACGGCTACCGCGGCTCCTCGCTGGCCTCCATCGCCGCGGACGCGGGGCTGACGAACGCGGGTCTGCTGCACCACTTCCCCAGCAAGAACGAGCTCCTGGTGGCGGTGCTGGTCGAGCGGGACCGCCTCGACCACACCCGGTTCCACCCGCCCGGCCTGCGCGGTCTCGCCGCGTTCGACCGGCTGCAGGAGCTGGTCGAGCACAACACCCGCAACCCCGAACTGGTGCGCGCGTTCACCGTCCTGCTCGGGGAGAGCGTGGGGGAGGAGCACCCTGCCCGGCGCTGGGCCCAGGAGCGCTACCCGCGGCTGCAGGCCGAGCTGGCCGGGGCACTGCGCGCCGGGATCGAGGACGGCGAGGTCCGGGCCGACGTCGACGTCGACGCCGTCGCGGTCCAGGTCTTCGCGATGATGGACGGGCTCCAGGTGCAGTGGGTGCTCGACCCGGAGCGGGTCGACATGGGCGCGCTGTTCGCCGCCTACCTCGACGGCCTCCGGAGGGAGATCCGGGCCCCTCAGCGATCAGGGCCTGCCGATCGCTGAGCGACGTCGAGGTCGTAGCCGCCGTCGGGGGTGGGGAGCACGCCGGGGACCGAGCGGCCGGCCCTGCTGCAGGAGCCCGCCCGACCGGTCGCAGAGCCACCCTGCGGTTAGGCTCGGCGGCGCAGGTCACAGCGCAGTGCACATCCGGTCGGCCGAGGAACGGTCCGTGACGAGTGAACTGGGGCTTCCGGACACCAACGGCATCCTCCGGCAGCCGTGGATCCAGCCCGAGCGCACGAGCGCGGGACTGGGGTGGGACAGGCAGTACCTGTCCGTCCAGCGCGAGCGCCCGTACCGCGCGTCCTTCGGCGCCGCCGGCACGCACCTGGTGATCCTGCACCTGGACGGGCCGGTCACCGTCCGGCGCGGCCAGGGGCGGCTGAGCCGTAGCCGGAGCGTGCCCGCGGGGGGCCTGTTCATCCACCCGGCGGGCCGGGACCTGACCGTCGAGCTCGGTGGCGCCCTGAGCACCGTGCACCTGTACCTCACCGACGACGTGGTCCAGGACGCCGCCGGCGCGGACCGTCCGGTCGAACTGGGCGAGGAACTGGGCACGAGCGACCGGCTGCTGGAACAGCTCGTGTTGTCGATGGACGAGACGCTGCGTCGCTGGGAGCCGACGGCGCGCACGTACCTCGACCAGCTGGGCAGCATGGTCGCCGCGCAGCTGGTGCGACGTCACGGGGCCGGCCGGACCGTGCCGGGTGCCGCGGACGGCCGGCCGGCGAGCGGGCTGGGCGACCGGCAGCTCGCGGCGGTGCGAGCGGTGATGGAGGAGCGGCTGGCCGAGCCGGTGCCACTCGCCGAGCTGGCCTCGGTCGCCGGGCTGAGCGTCAGCCAGTTCAGCCGGCAGTTCAAGGCGCGGACCGGCCTGGCGCCGCACCGGTTCCTCCTGGGACTCCGCGTCGACGAGGCGGTCCGGCTGCTGCGCACCGACGGGGCGTCGATCGCCGACGTCGCCGTCCGGTGCGGCTTCTCGCACCAGGAACACCTGACCCGGGTCATGCGGGCGCAACTCGGCACCACTCCTGGAGCTGTACGCCGCGGACTCTGAGCCCTCCGCGCCTGTCACGTCGGCGGCGCGCGTTCCGTGCAGGGAGGACGGTCGGATCGTGCAGGAAGCAGACTGTGGCGCGCCCCACACTCGGGCCAGACGTGATCGCAGCAACAGGGGGAGGGCCTCGGTGATGTCAGACCTCGAGACGGACGTCCTCGTCGTCGGCAGCGGGCCGGCCGGTTCCGCGGCCGCGCTGGCGCTGGCGACCTACGGCGTGCGGACGACCGTGATCACGAAGTACGGGCGGCTGGCCGACAGCCCCCGTGCGCACATCACCAACCAGCGCACGATGGAGGCGCTGCGCGACCTCGGCGTCGAGGAGGAGGTGGTGGCCGAGGCCGCTCCGCAGGAGCTGATGGGCAACCTCGTCTACTGCGCCTCGATCGCCGGCGAGGAGCTCGGCCGGCTGCACGCCTGGGGCACCCGGCCGGACCGGCTGGCGGACTACACCGCGGCCAGCCCGTCGCGGATATGTGACATGCCGCAGGACCTGATGGAGCCGGTGCTGCTGCACAACGCGCAGAGCCGTGGTGCGAAGGTGCGCTTCGACACCGAGTACCTGTCCCTGCAGCAGGACGACCAGGGCGTCACCGTGCACGTGCGGGACCGGCTGCGCGGCGACGAGTACGACATCCGGGCGCAGTACGTGATCGGCGCCGACGGCGGCCGCAGCGTGGTGGCCGAGCACATCGGGCTGCCGCTGCAGGGCCAGATGGGCGTCGGCGGCAGCATCAACATCGTCTTCGAGGCCGACCTGTCGCACCTGGTCGCCGACCGCCCGTCGGTCCTGTACTGGGTGCTGCAGCCCGGCGCCGACGTCGGCGGCATCGGAGCCGGCCTGGTCCGCATGGTCCGCCCCTGGCACAGGTGGCTGATCGTCTGGGGCTACGACATCAACGGCCCGGCACCCGACCTGACCGAGGAGTTCGCCCTCTCCATCGTGCGCAAGCTCGTCGGTGACGACTCCGTCAAGGTGTCGATCACCTCCAGCTCGGCGTGGACGGTCAACCACGTGTACGCCGAGCAGTACTCGGTCGGTCGGGTCTTCTGCGCCGGCGACGCCGTCCACCGGCACCCGCCGTCGAACGGCCTGGGCTCCAACACCTCCATCCAGGACGCCTACAACCTGGGGTGGAAGCTGGCGGCCGTCGTCCGGGGCCAGGCCGGACCGGGGCTGCTGGACACCTACTCGGCCGAGCGCGCACCGGTCGGCAGGCAGATCGTCGACCGCGCCAACCAGAGCATCGCCGACACCGCCCGCATCTACGACGCCCTCGGGCTGCTCGACACCGCGGACCCGGAGGTGATGATCGAGCACATGGCCGCCCGCAAGCAGGCGACACCGGAGGCCGAGAAGCAGCGCACCGCGCTGCGCGAGGCGATCGCCTACAAGGACTACGAGTTCAACTGCCACGGCGTGGAGATGGACCAGCGGTACGAGTCCTCCGCGGTGGTGCCCGACGGGACTCCGCCGGAGCAGCCGGTCCGCGACCCGCAGCTGTACTCGCACACGACCTCGCGGCCGGGCGCCAAGCTGCCGCACGCCTGGCTGACCACCGACCACCGCCGCCAGGTCTCCACCCTCGACCTGGGCGGGCACGGACGGTTCACGGTCTTCACCGGCCTCGGCGGGGACAGCTGGCTGCGCGCCGCGGCCGTGGTGGGGGAGCGGCTGGGAGTGGAGGTGGCCGCCGTCGTCATCGGTCCGGGCCGGGAGTACGACGACCTGTACGGCGACTGGGCGCGGGTCCGCGGCATCGACGACGGAGGGGCCCTGCTCGCCCGCCCGGACAACTACGTCGCCTTTCGCCACGCCGCGGCCGCGTCCGACGCCGAGGCCGAGGCGGCGCTGGAGGACGCTCTGCGCACCGTGCTCGACCGTGCCGAGGAGGTGCGGGCGTGAGTGACCGGCAGTTGTTCAGCGAGGAGGGCTCGGCGGAGGTGGTGGCCGCGAGCTTCGCGAACACCCCGGATGCGCGGTTGAGGCGGGTGCTGACCTCGCTGGTGCACCACCTGCACGCGTTCGTCAAGGACGTCGAGCTGACCGAGGAGGAGTGGGGCTTCGCGATCGACTTCCTCACCCGCACCGGGCACATGAGCGATGACGTGCGGCAGGAGTTCATCCTGCTCTCCGACGTGCTGGGCATCTCGATGCTGGTGGAGACGATCAACCACCGGACCGGGGGCACCTCGACGGAGTCCACGGTGCTGGGGCCCTTCCACATGGTGGAGTCCCCGCCGCGGGAGCTCGGCGACGACATCGCGCTGGATGGCAAGGGCACCCCCTGCCTGGTGTCGGGGCAGGTGACCGGCCCGGCCGGGGAGCCGCTGGCCGGGGCGGTGGTGGACGTGTGGCAGACCAACGAGGACGGCTTCTACGACGTCCAGCAGCCCGGCATCCAGCCGGCGGGCAACCTGCGCGGGCTGTTCACCGCCGACGAGCAGGGCCGGTTCTGGTTCCGCTCGGTGGTGCCGCGCTACTACCCGATCCCCGACGACGGCCCGGTGGGTCAGTTGCTGGCCGCCACCGGGCGGCACCCCAACCGCCCGGCGCACCTGCACTTCATCGTCGCCGCTCCCGGGTACCGGCCGGTGACCACGCACGTCTTCGTGGCGGACAGCCCCTACCTGGACTCCGATGCGGTGTTCGGGGTCAAGGAGAGCCTCGTCCGGGAGGTGCCGGAGGTCGACGACCCGGCCCGGGCGGCCGAGCTCGGGTTGCCCAACCCGTTCCGGACGCTGACCTTCGACCTCACCCTGCTGCGCGCCGACCAGGCGCCGCCGGCGGCCCAGCCGGCCGACGTCCAGCCGACCGTGGTGCGCGGAGCTCCCGGAGCGGCGTCGTGATCCGCCCGTTCACCTACCAGGCGCTGCCCATGCGGGTGGTCTTCGGCGCTGGGGCGCTGGCCAACCTGCCGGACGAGGTCGCCGCGCTGGGGCTGACCCGGGTGCTGGTGCTGTGCTCGCCGGAGCAGGAGGACACCGGCAAGCAGGTCGCCGACGCGCTGGGGGAGCGGGCGGCGGGCCTGCTGCCCGAGGCGCGGATGCACGTGCCCGTCGAGGTGGCCCGTCGCGCTCGGGACCTGGCTCGCGAGCTGGGCGCCGACGGCTGCGTGGCCGTGGGCGGCGGCTCGGCGATCGGGCTGGGCAAGGCGATCGCCCTGGAGCACGACCTGCCGGTGATCGCGGTGCCGACCACCTACGCCGGCTCGGAGATGACCCCGGTGTGGGGGCTGACCGAGGGCGGCCAGAAGCGCACCGGCCGCGACATCCGGGTGCTG
>DASQNB010000040.1:0-3375 GCA_035645175.1 Geodermatophilus sp. | reverse complement strand
CGGGGCACCCGGATCACCACGGTGGCGCCGGTGCCGGGCAGTGCGGGACATGGGACCCCCGAGCGATCCTCACCGGGCGGGCTCGCGACGGCCCGCTGCGGATCATTACCCATGCCCGTCCGGCCAGCAAGGGAGGCCGGTCGTCCGTGCCAGGGGTCCCCCTCTCTCGCGCAGGGGCCGGCGGGACTGCGTCGAGGCAACGTCGGTGCAACGTGGCACGTGCCACAGTGGCGCGACGATGTGCGGACCCACCGAGGAGTGAGCCTGCGATGAGCGCTTCCCCGCCTCCCGAGCTGACCACTGCGGACTACCCCCTGTCGATCAACCGGCCGGAGCTGCTGCACACGCCCAGCGGCAAGCCGATCACGGCACTGACCATGGACGCCGTGGTCTCCGGCGAGCTGTCGGCCGAGGACCTGCGGATCACCCCCGAGACCCTGCAGCTGCAGGCCCGGCTCGCCGATGCGAGCAACCGGCCGCAGCTGGCCGCGAACTTCCGTCGGGCTGCCGAGATGACGGCGATCCCCGACGCCGAGGTGCTCGCCATGTACAACGCGCTGCGCCCCCGCGCCTCCACCGCGGCGCAGCTCGACGAGCTGGCCGACCGCCTGGAGGGGACGTACGGCGCACCCGTCTCTGCGGCGCTCGTCCGCGAGGCCGCCGAGGTCTACGCGCGACGCGACCTGCTCGCCCGCCCGACCGCCGACGACGAGTGAGAGAGGGCCCCCGCACATGACCAGCACCGCGCCCCGCCAGACCGGCGCCGAGTCCCGGCACTCGCTGCGGACCGAGCTCCTCGAGTCCCGCCCGGTCAACCTCGACGGCTTCGTCGAGGAGTGGCCCGAGAAGGGGCTCGTCGCGATGGAGAGCGACTTCGACCCGGTACCGAGTGTCCGGGTGGAGGACGGCCGCATCGTCGAGCTCGACGGCAAGTCGCGCGACGACTTCGACTTCATGGACACCTTCATCGCCAACCACGCGATCGACGTCGCGTCGGCCGAGCGCTGCACGGCGATGCCCTCCGCGCAGATCGCGCGGATGCTCATCGACCCCGGGGTCTCGCGCGACGAGGTGCTGGCCGTGAGCCGGGGGCTGACCCCGGCCAAGGTCCTCGACGTCGTCAAGCTGATGAACGTCGTGGAGATCATGCAGGGGATGCAGAAGATGCGTGCCCGGCGCACCCCGGCGAACCAGGGACACTCCACCAGCGCCCGGGACAACCCCATCCAGGTCGCCGCTGACGCCGCCGAGGGAGCCCTGCGGGGGTTCGCCGAGCTGGAGACGACGCTGGGCGTCCTGCGGTACGCCCCTCTGGTGGCCATCGCGCTGCAGGTGGGCGCCCAGGTCGGCCGGGGCGGCGTGCTCACCCAGTGCGCGCTGGAGGAGGCCACCGAGCTCGAGCTCGGCATGCGCGGTATCACCGCCTACGCCGAGACCATCTCGATCTACGGCACCGAGTCGGTGTTCATCGACGGCGACGACACCCCGTGGTCCAAGTCGTTCCTGGCCGCGGCCTACGCCTCGCGCGGGATCAAGATGCGGTTCACCTCGGGCACCGGGTCGGAGGTGCAGATGGGCAACGCCGAGGGCAAGTCGATGCTGTACCTGGAGATCCGCTGCATCCTGATGGCCAAGGGGGCCGGGGTGCAGGGGCTGCAGAACGGTTCGATCAGCTGCATCGGCGTGCCCGGGGCGGTGCCCGGCGGCCTGCGGGCGGTGGCCGCGGAGAACCTGGTGGCCAGCATGGTCGACCTGGAGTGCGCGTCGGGGAACGACCAGTCGTTCTCGCACTCGGCGATGCGCCGGACGGCACGGGCGATGCCGCAGATGCTCCCGGGCACCGACTTCGTGTGCTCGGGGTACTCGGCCGTGCCCAACGCGGACAACATGTTCGCCGGGTCGAACTTCGACACCGAGGACTTCGACGACTGGAACACCATCCAGCGGGACTTCCAGGTCGACGGCGGGCTGCGGCACGTCCGCGAGGACGAGATCCTGGCCGCCCGCAACAAGGCGGCCCGCGCTCTGCGGGCGGTCTTCGCCCACCTCGACCTCCCGCCGATCACCGAGGACGAGATCGAGGCGGCGACCTACGCCGACTCCTCGAACGACTACCCGCTCCGGGACGTGCTCGCCGACCTCAAGGGCGCGCAGTCGGTGATGGACCGGGAGATCACCGGCCTGGACCTGGTCAAGGGCCTGGAGTCGGCCGGCTTCCACGACGTCGCGGAGAACCTGCTCACCGTGCTGCGCCAGCGGGTGTCGGGCGACCTGCTGCAGACCTCCGCCGTCCTGACCGCGGACTTCACCCCGCTGTCGGCGATCAACGACCCCAACGACTACGCCGGTCCCGGCACCGGGTACCGCCTCGAGGGCGAGCGCTGGGAGCAGCTCAAGAAGCTGCGCCACGTCACGTCGTCGACCAACCCCGAGACCGAGGTGGGCTGAACCATGAGCACTCCGACGGCGGAACGCACGGTCAGCCTCCGGGAGGTGGGTCCCGCTCGGCGCGGGACCCGCCCCGACGAGGTCGTCATCGCGCTGTCCCCTGCCTTCGCCGGGCACTTCAGCAAGACGATCGTCGACGTCCCGCACGCCGAGGTGCTCCGCCAGCTGATGGCCGGCATCGAGGAGCAGGGCGTGACGGCCCGGCTCGTGCGGGTGCTCGACACCGCGGACCTGGCGGCCATGTCGCACGCCGCGGCGAAGATGTCCGGGTCGGGGATCTCGGTGGGCGTGCTGTCCCGCGGCACGACGATGATCCACCAGAAGGACCTGCCGCGGCTGAGCAACCTGGAGCTCTTCCCGCAGTCCCCGCTGCTCGACGCCCCGGTGTTCCGGATGATCGGCTCGAACGCCGCGCAGTACGCCAAGGGGGAGTCCCCGCAGCCGGTGCCGACGCGCAACGACCAGATGGCCCGCCCCCGCTGGCAGGCGAAGGCGGCGCTGCTGCACCTGAAGGAGTTCGACTGCATCGAGGCGGGTCGGGGCCCGGTGGAGGTCGAGGCCGTCTTCGGCCCGGGCACCGCCGGCTGAGGTGGGCGCACGCGAGGGCGGCCCGCCGGAGGGTCTGCTGGTCGTCGGCGTCGACATCGGCAACTCGACGACCGAGGCGTCCCTGGCCGTCGTCGCGCCCGACGGCTCGATCACCCACCTGGGCACCGACCTGACCCGGACCACCGGTGTGAAGGGCACCCCGGAGAACACCGAGGGCGCCCTGAAGGCGATCCGGGGTGCCCTGGCCCGGGCCGGCCGGAGCGCCGGCGAGGTCGAGACCGTGCTGCTGAACGAGGCGACGCCGGTGATCAGCGGCCTGGCCATGGAGACGATCACCGAGACGATCATCACCGAGTCGACGATGATCGGGCACAACCC
>DASQNB010000039.1:0-35776 GCA_035645175.1 Geodermatophilus sp. | reverse complement strand
ACGCGGTCCCGGACGTAGGAGCCGGGGGCCGGCTCCAGGGGCGGGTGCGCCGCGCTGCCCAGGGTCTCCGGTGCCGGGACCTCGTCGCCGGACCGCTCGATCGCCCACTCCGACCAGGGCTCCCACCAGCTGCCGGTGTGCTGCTCGGCGGCCGCGCGCCAGGCGTGCGGGTCCGGGCCGGGCTCCCCGCCGGTCCAGTAGCTGGCCTTCGGGTTACCCGGGGGGTTGACCAGGCTCTGGATGTGGCCGCTGTAGCTGAGCACGAACGTGCTCGGCCCGGAGAGCAGCTGGGTGGTGCGGTAGCAGCCGTCCCACGGGGTGATGTGGTCGGTGAGCGCTCCGGTGACGAAGGTGGGCACGGTGATCCGGCTCAGGTGGACCGGCGTCCCCAGCACCCGCAGCGCCCCCGGCTTCACCAGCGCGTTGTGCGCGAAGACGTCGAGGAACTGCTCGTGCAGCCGGGCGGGCAGGTTCGTGCCGTCGGCGTTCCAGGCGAGGATGTCGAACGCGGGCGGGTCCTCACCCATGAGCCACTGGTTCACCAGGTAGTTGAAGATCAGGTCGTCCGGGCGCATCCAGGTGAACATCGAGCCCATCTGCCGGGCGCTGATGACGCCGCGGCGACGGGAGTTGCGCCGGGCCACCTCCAGCACCCGCGGGCCGGAGAAGGCGCCGAGCGGTGCCCGGTTCGAGAAGTCGAGCAGGGTCACCGCGTAGCCGGCGGCGTGCACGCGGTCGTCGCCGTCGGCGGCGAGGTGGTTCAGCGCGGTGGTCATCACCTGGCCGCCGGCGCACAGCCCCAGGGTCGTGACGTCGGGGGAGCCGGTGACCTCGCGGGCGACGTCGACGGCGGTGACGACGCCCTGCGAGTACTCGTCCAGGCCCCACTCGGCCTGCTCCCTCGTCGGGTTGCGCCAGCTGACCATGAAGACCTGCAGGCCCCGGCTGACCGCGTACTCGACCAGGCTGCGTCCCGGTCGCAGGTCGAGGAAGTAGAAGCGCCCGATGGGCGGCGGCACGATCACCAGGGGGCGGGACCGGACCGTCGGGGTGGACGGCGTGTACTGGATGACCTCGACGACCTCGTCGCGGTGGACGACGGCGCCCGGGGTGATCCCGAGGTCCTCGCCGACCGTGAAGGCGCTGCGGTCGACCTGTGAGGGCATCCCGCCGTTGCGCACGAGGTCGTGCACGGCGTTGCGGAGGCCGCGGACCAGGCTGAGCCCGGCGGTGTCGAACGCCCGCTTCAGTGCGGCCGGGTTGCCCGCCAGGGTGTTCGTGGGGGCCATCGCGCTGGTGACCGCGTTGAACACGAACCGCACCTGCTCGACCTCGCGCCAGTCGGCGCCGCCGGCCTCGAAGTCACCGACCAGGCGGTCCAGGGACGCCGACGTCGCCAGGTAGGACTGGAGCAGCCGGCGGTACCCCGGGTGGGACGACCACGCGGGGTCGGCGAACCGCTTGTCCTTCGGCGAGGGCGCGATCTCGTCGGTGCCCCGGAGGATGCGCACGGTGTCCCGCCCCAGCCGGACGGCCTCCCGCGCCACGGGCCGGGGCTGGGTGAGCGTCGCGAGCAGGCCCCGGGCCATGCCGCGGGGTGAGGGGAGGCCCGGGGCCTCGGCACCCTCGACCGAGGCGAGGGCCTCGGACTCGTCCTGCGGCGCCGGTTCCGGCGCCCGCTTCCCCTCGTCCGGCGTCCTCCGGCTCGGCGCTGTCGTGGTGGTCACCCTGGATCCCCTCTGTGACGTACATCACTCGACGCTGTGACCGTAGCCGTCCCGGCAGCGCCGTGCGCCCCCTGTGGGCGGCATTCCGAGACCGGTCCGACGCGTGAGCGGGGGCTGGAACGGGGACGGGCGCCGGTCAGCGGTAGACGAGCGTCCCGTCGTCGAGGTGGGCCTCGGGCAGGATCTGCGTCTCCTCGCCGTGCTCGAGCATGTGGGTCCACGGTTCCCGGTCGCCCTGCTTGAACAGGACGTGCTGCGAGCGCAGCACGTAGCCGGCGTTGAAGTTGTCCGGGTCCGACCACGGCCGCAGCTGCATGTCGGCATCCTCCGGCCGCAGTGTCGGCACCACCATGCCGGCGCCCTTGTCCTGCATGGTGGCGAACAGGCGCATCACCAGGTCGCTGACCAGGTCCACGCGCAGCGTCCAGCTGTGCCGGAAGTAGCCGAAGACGTAGGCCATGTTCGGGACGCCGCTGATCATGATGCCGCGCCAGGTGACGCGTTCGGTGAAGTCGACCGGTTCGCCGTCCACGGTGAAGGCGACGTCGCCGAGGACAGACAGGTCGAACCCGGTGGCGGTGACGACGACGTCGGCCTCGATCTCCTCACCGGAGCTGACCCTGATCCCGGTCTCGGTGAACGTCTCGATGGTGTCGGTGACGATCGAGGCACTGCCCTCGCGGAGTGCCGCGAACAGGTCGCCCTCCGGGACGATGGCGATGCGCTGCTGCCACGGGCGGTACGGGGGCGTGAAGTGCTTCTCGACGTCGAAGCCCTCCGGCAGCAGCGGCTTTAGGGACTCCATGAGGAACGCGTGCAGCTCGTCGGGCGCCTCGTGGGACATCCGCGCCAGCTCGTTGGACTGGGCCGCGTAGGCGCGTCGCAGGATCTCGTGCGTCCAGTCCTCGGGGACGTCCAACGAGCGCAGCGTGACGGCCAGCTCGTGCGTCAGGGGCAGGGCGAGGAAGTAGGAAGGGGAGCGCTGCAGCATCGTCACGTGCGCCGCGGTTCCCGCGATCGCCGGGATCAGCGTGGCGGCGGTGGACCCCGACCCGATGACGACGACGCGCTTGCCGGCGAGGTCGAGGTCCTGGGGCCACTGCTGGGGGTGCACGACCACGCCCGAGAACCGGTCCATGCCCGCCCACCGCGGCTGGTACGGCTTGGCGTGGTCGTAGTAGCCCTGGCACATCCACAGGAAATTGGTGGTGAAGCGCAGCTGCTCGCCGGTGTCGCCGCGGGTGACCTCCACGGTCCACCGGCGGTCCTCGGTGGACCAGGCGGCCGCGGTGACCCGGTGGTGGTAGCGGATGTGCCGGGCGAGATCGTCCTGCTCGATGACCTCGTCGAGGTAGGCGAGGATCTCCCCTCCCGCCGCGATCGACGGGCCGCGCCAGGGCTTGAACCGGTAGCCGTAGGTGAACAGGTCGCTGTCGGAGCGCACGCCCGGGTAGCGGTGGGTCCACCACGTCCCGCCGCGGTTGTCCTGGGCGTCCAGCAGGACGAAGGACCGGTCGGGGAACCGTTCCCGCAGGTGGTGCGCAGCGCCGATCCCGGAGACCCCGGCGCCCACGACGAGGACGTCGACGTGCTCCACCTCGCTCCCGTCGCTGCGCCGCTCCGCGGTGGTCGCCGGTCCGGTCGTCGTCATGGTCGACATCCGCTCGTACTGTGAGTCACGTCACAGAAGCTATCGGTGTCGCCACGGAGCAGCAGGGGTTCCGGAACCTGCCGTTCGGCTCGCCGGGTGGCGGTCACGGTCGCGGTACGAGCCGCCACGGAGGGGCCCGCGGTCCGGGCGCGGGATCGCGCCGTCCGTCAGCTCCGCGCGCCGGGGCGCAGTTCCAGCCAGAGCCAGCCGGCCAGTGCGACCGGCACGACGACGAACGCGGACACCGCCGGGACGGTGCCGATGGTCGACCCGAGCCAGGCGAGCAGCAGCGGGGTGCCGAAGCCGGCGTAGGCGAACGCGTAGAACGCGCTGTTCATCGCCCCTCGGGCGTGCGGTGGCGCCAGCCGGGCGGTGAGGGTGAGCCCGGCGGTGAGGCAGAGCCCGCCGCCTCCGCCGAGCAGGGCCGACGCCGGCAGCAGCAGCGGCTCGGAGCGCAGCACGATCGCGGCCACGCCGAGGCCGAGGCCGAGCGCTCCGAGCGCCATCCCCAGGGGAGCCGCGCCGCGTTGCGCCCGGCGCCCGATGCGGGCCGTGACCGCGCTCGCCGCCAGGGCCAGCCCGGCGATGAGCCCGGCGTAGGCCACACCGACACCGGCCGGGACCACGAGCAGGGGCAGCAGGGTCGCGGCGACGGTCGGGAAGGCGAACACGCCGACCGCGGTGGGGGCCAGCACCGCCCAGAACGGCCGTCGCGCCTCCGGTGGCAGGCCGAGCGTCATGAGCCGACCGGGGCGCCGCACGTGCACGGTCTCGGGGACGGTGAGCAGCGCGCCGAGCCCGACGACCAGGACGGCGACGTGCACCAGGTAGGGCAGCGTCGTGGGCGCGGGGCCGTACTGCGCGAGGACCCCGCTCATCGCCGGGGCGACGGCGAAGCCGAGGGACGTCGACACCGCGCCGCGGGTGGCCGCCGACTGCTGGCCGTCGGGACCGGCGAGCTCCTGCAGCCACGCGTTGGCGACCGAGAACACGACCCCGGACACGACACCCTGCAGCAGCCGGCCCGTGTAGAGCAGGGTGAGCTCGCCCGCGGCGGGGAGGAACAGCAGCGAGACCAGGCCGGCGAGGACCGCGAACGGCAGGACGAGGGCCCGCCGGCCGAACCGGTCGGACAGCCCGCCGGACACGGTGAGCGCCGCGATCAGGCCGACGGCATAGCAGCCGAAGACGGCCGTGAGATCGGCGTCGGACAGGTCCAGGGTCCGCCGGTAGACGAGCAGCAGCGGGGTGGGGATGTTGGTGCCCAGGGCCACGGTGAACAGCCCGAAGGTGAGGGCGTCGAGTCGGCGCCGCGTGGCGTCGCGCTGGAGCGTGACGTCCGGCATCTGCCGGACGCTACCGCCCGCCTGTGCCCTGACCTGCGAGGCCCCGGTGCAGTGCGGCGGGAGGGTGCGGGTGCCGCGGGAGGGGGACGCGGCGGAGTGCCGCCGTGTCCCCCTCCCGGGTGCTCAGACCGCGCGGACGTTCTCCGCCTGCGGGCCCTTCTGGCCCTGCGTGACGTCGAACTCGACCTGCTGCCCCTCCTCCAGCGACCGGTAGCCGCTGCCGGTGATGGCGGAGTAGTGGCAGAAGACGTCGGCGCCGCCGCCGGCCTGCTCGATGAAGCCGAAGCCCTTCTCCGCGTTGAACCACTTCACAGTGCCCTGGGCCATGTCGTTCTCTTCTCCGTGCTGGGGTGTCAGGACCGGCAGTCGTCGGTCCCGGGTCGCCGCACCGACCGGCAGGACCGAGAGGAACGTCAGGCAGAGACGACTGCGGACGTTCGAGAACGAAGCAGAGGTACAGCAGCGACCGGGCACCACGGTACGGGGTCGTCCACCGTCGTGGGTGCGCGCCCGCGGAGGAGGCTGTCGTGATGGACATCACCACCGTCAACGACCGGCACCTCTACCAGGGCCGGGTCGTGGTCGAGGACCCGCAGGACCCGTCCCGCCGGATCGACCTGCCCGGGCGGATCGTCCGGTTCGGTCCCGCCGGCTGGCTGACCGTGGTGGCCGCGCTGACCGAGGACGCCGAGATCGAGGTCTACCCGACCGGCCGCGTCCTGGCGGTCACCGATCTCCGTGAGGTGGGCGTACCCGGTCACCAGCCAGGCGGGGGCGCGTGACCGGGACACCACGTGCCGGGCGGGCGACCGCGGTCACCAGCGCAGGGGGTCCACCAGCCGGGTCTGTGCAGTGCGACAGGCCCGGCAGTTGCCCCACGTGACGATGGCCAGTGGTGTCGTCGGGGAGCCGCACTCCGGACAGTCGACGGACTCGTGCGATCGGGTGCGGGCCTCGCTGATCTCGCGGGTCCGTTCCTCGTGGATCTTCTCGTCACCCCGGCAGGGGCAGCCGAGATGGGCTTCCGCGCAGCGTCCACGGTGGGTGGTGATGGGGCCTCCTCGTGCCGGGTCGGGGGTCAGCGGCCGCGGCGGCTGACCCGCAGGACCATGCCGTCGGCGCCCGCGAGGACGACGAGGGTGCCGCGGCGGAAGCGGGTGCGCGCGGGGGTGTCCGGGTCGGGGGAGACGTCGTCGGGCGCGTCGAGGCAGCGCTGGACGTCGGCGTCGGTGACCTTCATGCCGGTCGCGGCCTCCCGGGCGCCGCGGGTCATGCGCAGCGCGGAGGCCGGCTGCCCGCCACGGGACGCCGGGTGGGTGGGGGCGGTGATCGGCCGGTCGTCGGTGGAGCCGTCGTCGTCCGGGTCGTACCCGGTGGACGGGGGAGCGAGGAAGGTCAGAGCGGGTGCGCTCATGCAGTGGTCCCAACTGGAACGGGCGGGGGCCGGCGGCCGCTCCGCAGTGGTCGGCGCCTGACCGGCGCTGAGGACCCGGGCGCGCGGCGCGCTGCCGTCGGGCGCTGGGTCGATGGTGCGGGCCCCGAGTGGTCCCGCGATCACCACGCTACGCGCCCGGTCCTGCCGGTGCCCGGACCGCCACCCGCGTCGCAGCAGCTCGGAGGCAGCGGCACGTACCGGCCCGCGGCCCTGCGGTGGCGCCGGCGGTCCGCCGGGTGTCCGATGGGGTCGGCAGGTCGGCCACGCCGGAGGGGACGTCATGGCTCGTCGACGCACCACACTGCTCGCCACGGCCGGCCTCACGGCCGGGCTGCTCGCAGCCGGGGGACCGGGCACCGCCGTCGCCGGGGAGCCGGTGCCGGTGGAGAAGGTGCCGCTCGCGGTGGGCACCGGGGGCGCGGTCGCCACGGTCGACCCCGATGCGACGCGCGTCGGCCTGGAGGTGCTGGCGAGCGGGGGCAACGCCGCGGACGCCGCCGTGGCGGCGGCCGCGGCGCTGGGGGTGACCGAGCCGTACTCCGCCGGCGTCGGTGGCGGTGGCTTCTTCGTCTACCACGACGCCGCGACCGGCGAGGTCTCCACGATCGACGGCCGGGAGACCGCGCCGCTCGCGATGGGTGCGGACGCCTTCCTGGACGAGGACGGCGAGCCGCTGGACCTCCAGGAGGCGGTCCAGAGCGGGCTGTCGGTCGGCACGCCGGGGACACCGCTGACGTGGCAGCTGACCCTGGAGGAGTTCGGCACGCTGTCGCTCGCCGACGCACTGCAGGGGAGCATCCGCCTGGCCACCGACGGCTTCGTCGTCGACGAGACGTTCCGGCAGCAGACCGCGGACAACGAGGAGAAGTTCCGCCGGTTCCCCGCGACCGCGGAGCTGTTCCTGCCCGGCGGGGAGCTGCCCGAGGTCGGCTCGGTGCTGCGCAACCCCGACCTCGCGCGCACCTACGAGCTGCTGGCCGACGAGGGCCTGGAGCCCTTCTACACCGGCGAGCTCGCCGAGGACGTCGTGGCGACGGTCCAGGACCCGCCGGAGGCTCCGGGCACCGCCGAGGTGCGACCGGGCCTGCTCGACGAGGTCGACCTGGAGGTCTACGACGCCCCGCTGCGCGAGCCGACCCTGGTGGACTACCGGGGTCTGGAGGTCTACGGGATGGCCCCGCCGTCGAGCGGCGGCTCGACCGTCGGGGAGGCCCTGAACACCCTCGAGCGGTTCCCGATGGGATCGCTGCCCGAGGTGTCCTCCCTGCACGCCTACCTGGAGGCCAGCGCGCTGGGCTTCGCCGACCGCAACCGCTACGTGGGCGACCCGGCCTACACGCCGGTGCCGCTGGCCGAGCTGCTCTCCGACGAGTTCGCCGCCGAACGGGCCTGCCTGATCGACCCCGACCGGGCACTGGACAAGCCGGTCCAGGCCGGCGTCCCGGACGGCGAGTACGGCCCCTGCCCCGTGTCACCGGAGCCCGTCGGGGCCGGAGGCGCCGAGGGGCCCTCCACCACGCACCTCACGGTTGCCGACGCCGACGGCAACGTCGCCAGCTACACGCTGACGATCGAGCAGACCGGCGGCAGCGGGATCACCGTCCCCGGCTGGGGCTTCATCCTGAACAACGAGCTCACCGACTTCACCTTCGCGCAGGCCGACCCGACGGTGCCCGAGCCGAACCTCCCCGCCCCGGGCAAGCGCCCGCGCAGCAGCATGGCGCCGACCATCGTCCTGGACGACGGCGAGCCGGTGCTGGCCCTCGGGTCACCGGGCGGCAGCACGATCATCACGACGGTGCTGCAGACGCTGGTCAACCGCGTCGACCGCGACCTGGACCTCGTCGAGGCGATCGCCGCGCCCCGTGCCACCCAGCGCAACACCCCGACCGCCGAGGCCGAGCCCGCGTTCATCGAGCAGTACGGGGAGGCGCTGCGGGCGCTCGGCCACGAGTTCACCGAGAACCCCGAGATCGGAGCGGCCACCGGGATCGAGTTCCTCCCGGGCGGGCTGCTCCTCGCCGCCGCGGAGCCCGACCGGCGCGGGGGCGGGAGCGCCGGGGTGGTCGACGCGGTCCCCGCCGGCGCAGAGCTCCCCGACCTGGCCCCCGACCTCGGCGCCGAGGGGTAGGGGCGCGCCCGTGCAGCTGCCGGAGGGGTTGGTCGCCGTCGTCAAGCGGGACTGTCCCACCTGCGTGCTGGTCGAGCCGGTGCTGCGGCAGCTCGGCGCCGCGGTGTGGTGCCAGGACGACCCCGGCTGGTTCGACCACGACGACACCGACCTCGAGGCGTCCTACCGGCTGGGCATCGAGACGGTCCCGACCCTGCTCCGGGTGGAGGACGGAGCCGAGACGGCGCGGGTGGTCGGGTGGAGCCGCGAGCAGTGGGCGACGCTGACCGGCGTCGCCGGGCTGGGCGAGGGCCTGCCCGAGCACCGGCCGGGCTGTGGGTCGCTGTCGGTGGACCCGCTGCGGATCGACGCGCTGGAGGCCCGGTACGGCGGCAGCGGGCTGGCCAGCCGACGGGTCGAGCTGGCCGACCTCGAGGACGAGCACGAGGCGCTGTTCGACCGCGGCTGGACCGACGGGCTGCCCGTCGTGCCGCCGACCCCCGAGCGCGTGCTGCGGATGCTGCGCGGCACGACCCGCGATCCCGCCGAGGTGGTCGCCGTCGTCCCGCCGGACCTGGTGCCGTGCACCGTGGAGAAGGTCGCGGTCAACGCGGTGATGGCCGGGTGCCTGCCCGAGTACCTGCCCGTCGTCCTGGCGGCGCTGGAGGC
The DNA here is from genome assembly GCA_035645175.1 of Geodermatophilus sp. GTDB lineage: Bacteria > Actinomycetota > Actinomycetes > Mycobacteriales > Geodermatophilaceae > Geodermatophilus. The sequence goes on along the minus strand of DASQNB010000039.1, from coordinate 26,838 downwards.
GGCGTCCGCGGAGGAGTTCGCGCTGCACGGCCTGCTGGCGACCACCCACTTCGCGGGACCGGTGGTGGTCGTCAACGGGCCGGTCGCCACCCGGATCGGCATGAACAGCGGGGTCAACGCCCTCGGGCAGGGCAACCGCGCGAACGCCACCATCGGGCGGGCGCTGCAGCTCGTGGTGCGCAACGTCGGTGGCGGCCGCCCCGGTGAGGTGGACCGGGCGACCCTGGGCAACCCGGGCAAGGTCACCTTCTGCTTCGCCGAGCGCGAGCAGGACAGCCCGTTCGCACCCCTGGCCGCCGACCGGGGGGTGCCCGGCGACGCGGTGACCGTCTTCGCCGGATCCGGCGTGCAGCCGGTGGTCGACCAGCTCAGCCGGGACCCGGAGTCGCTGGCCCGCACGTTCGCGGCCTGCCTGCGGGTGAACGCGCACCCGAAGCTGCCCCTGGCCTTCGACGCGATGCTCGTCGTCTCCCCGGAGCACGGTCGGGTCCTCCGCGACGCCGGCTGGGACCGCGCCCGGCTGCTGGCCGAGCTCGACGGGCTGCTGAGGCTGCCGGCGGGCGAGCTGGTGCGCGGGGCCGGCGGCATGGCCGAGGGGCTGCCGCCCGGGATCGAGGCCGACGAGCTGCCGAAGTTCCGGCCCGGTGGTCTGCTGGTGGCCCATGCCGGCGGCGACGCCGGGCTGTTCAGTGCGGTCGTCGGTGGCTGGGTGTCCGGCGAGACGGGGAGCGCTCCGGTGACGCGGGAGGTACGGGCATGAGGACGGTCCTCGACCCCACGGGCGAGCGCCGGGCGCCGGCCAGGGCGCTGCTGCCGCGCCCGGCCTCGCTGCAGGGCCGCACCGTGGGCCTGCTCGACATCAGCAAGCCCCGCGGGGACGTCGTCCTGGACCGCCTGGAGGAGCTGCTCGGCGAGCACGGCGCGACGGTGCGCCGCTACCGCAAGCCGACGTTCGCGCGCACCGCCCCGGTCGACCTGCGGCACGAGATCACCGAGCAGTGCGAGGTGGTGATCGAGGCGCTGGCCGACTAGGGCTCGTGCACGTCGTGCAGTGTGCACGACATCGCCGACCTGGAGCGCCGCGGTGTGGTGGGGGTCTTCCTCGCCAGCGAGGCCTTCGCCGAGGCCGCCCGGGTCCAGGGCACGGCGCTGGGGTTCCCGGCGCCCTGCGTGCTGGTGCCGCACCCGGTGCAGGACCGCACGGACGCCGAGCTGCGCGCCGTCGCCGAGCAGGCGTTCCCCGCGGTGGTGGCCGCGGTGACCGCCGCGCCGTAGTGCCGGCCCTCCTACGCTGGACACGGCCGCGCGCCGGCCGGGTCCCGTGTGGCGACGGCGGCGCGACACCGCAGCGGTCCGGGATCGCCCCGCCGGACGCCGACCGTGTGCCACCCGCCAGGAGAGCCCCGTGACCCGTCGTCCCGTCCGCCGCGCGCTGCTCGCGCTCGCGGCCTCGCTCGCCCTCGCCGCCTGTGCAGGTGGCGCCGAGGAGGCGCCGGCCGGGACCGCCGAGGCGCCCGCCGGGGAGGCGTCGCCCACGGAGGCGCCGGCGACCCGGGCCTGCGAGTCCCGCCCGCCGACGGCCGAGCCGGCCGGCGCCGTCGCCACCGACCCGGGCGTCGCGCCGGACGTGCCGCCGTCCGACACCCCGCCGCCCTGCGACCTCGTGATCAGCGACGTCGTGGTCGGGACCGGCGCCGAGGCCGTCGCCGGCTCGACCGCCGCGGTCAGGTACGTCGGCGCCTTCTACGAGACCGGTGAGGAGTTCGACTCCTCCTGGAGCCGCGGACCGGAGGAGACCCTGCCGGTCGTGGTCGGCGCGGGCCAGGTCATCCCCGGCTTCGACCAGGCGGTCAGCGGGATGCGCGTCGGCGGCCGACGGCTGGTCACCATCCCCAGCGACCTGGGCTACGGCCCGCAGGGCCAGGGGCCGATCCCCGGCGGGGCGACGCTCACCTTCGTCATCGACCTGGTCGAGGTCACGGCCTGACCCGGTGACGGGAAGGAGGGGCCTCCCCGCTCACCTGGGAACGCCGGGACTCGCCGCGTCCTCGGCCGCGGGGGAGCCGGCAGCCGGCCGGACGGGGAGCACGCCCATCCGGCCGAGGTGCTCGGCGAGCGCGCGGCCGTCGCCGGCACGGACGACGGGGACGGCACCGACCCGCTCCTCGGTCTCCGGCGCCTCCGTGCCGAGCGGCGCGACCGTGCGCAGCGCGATGGCCGCGACCCGGTCGGGGTGCGACCGGGCGAAGTCGCGGTAGATCGCGGGGTCGTGCTCCCCGTCGTCCCCGACCAGGACCCACTGCACGCCGGGCAGGTCCCCGGCCAGCCGCTCCAGTGACCCCCGCTTGTGCGCGCGACCGCTGCGGAACCAGGCGCGCGGGGTGATGCCCCAGTCGGTGAGCAGCAGGGCGCCGGGCGGGAAGTCGTGCCGCTCGAGGAAGTGCGTGATGGGGCCGGCCAGGTTCCACGGCCCGTTGCTGACGTAGACGACCGGCGCGTGCGGGACGCCCTCGACGAGCCGGTCGAGCAGCGCGGCCATGCCGGCCACCGGACGGCGGGTCGAGCCGTTGCCGGCGAAGGTGCGCCAGGCCGCGCGCAGGGGGTGCCGGATGCCGGTGATCCAGACCGTGTCGTCGATGTCGCAGACGACGCCGCGGGTCGCGTCGGGGGCGGCCACGTGCAACGGTGCCGCCGCCGGCGGCCGGCCGTCGGGGTGCAGGAGCGCCACCGCCGCTCCCGGAGGGAGCTCGGCGGGGACGGTGAGGTCGATCAGGCCCGCCTCGTCGGCACGGGCGCGGACCCGCTCGCCGGCGAGGGTCACCTCGACCTCGCCGTGCGGCTGCTCCAGGGTCAGCAGCCGGCGCCAGCCCGGGATGTCGAGGCGGGCGCCGGGGTCGGTGCCCGGAGGGGCGAGCAGCAGCCGGCCGCGCACCCGCGCCCGGCCCTGCGCGGCGTAGCCGGGGTAGCCGAGGGCAGCGGTCGTCCAGCCACGGCGGCGGGCGCGGTGGGACAGCGTCCGGTTGAGGCGGGTCTCGACGCGGTGGGCGGCGGCCACGGCTCGCAGCGACCAGCTCGCCGGGGGAGCGGGCTCGTCGGACACGGGTACCTCCGTCCGGACGCCACCTCCATCGGGACGCCTGGTGCGCCGACCGTACTGAACCGGCAGCGGTGCTGCCCGCCGGCCCGCACCGCCCGCTGCCCGGGCGGACCCGGCGTCCGCAGTGGTGCCCGACCCCTCCGAGCAGCGAGGCTGTCCCCCTGGGCGCTGGTCCGTCGGCTCCGACGACGGCACCGCCGGAGGGGGAGGTCAGTGGGATGACGCGAGCGCTGGTCATCGGTGGCGGGGTCGCCGGACCCGTGGCGGCCATGGCCCTGCAGAAGGCCGGCATCGACGCGACGGTGCACGAGGCCCGGCCGGCCGCCACCGACGACGTCGGCGCGTGGCTGGGCGTGCAGGCCAACGGCCTGGACGCGCTGCGGTCGATCGACGCCGACCGGGCGGTCCTCGACGTGGGCTTCCCGACGCCGGTGATCGAGTTCCGCAGCGGGACCGGCAAGGTGCTGGGCGAGATCCACGCCACCGGTCCGCCGCCCGCCGGCACCGTCGGCCTGTCGATGCGCCGCGCCGAGCTGTACCGGGCGCTGCACGAGGAGGCGCTGCGCCGCGGCGTCGACGTCCGCTACGGCGCCCGGCTGGTCGACGCGCACGACACCGAGGACGGGGTGACGGCGGTCTTCGCCGACGGGGCGAGCGACTCCGCCGACCTCCTGATCGGCGCGGACGGCGTCCGCTCCGTCGTCCGTTCCCTGGTGGACCCGGGCGCCCCGCCGCCCCGCTTCGTCCCGGTGCTGAACACCGGCGGGTACTCCGCGCACGTGCCGGCCGGGGCCGAGGTCGGCCGGCTGACCATGGTCTTCGGACGCCGGGCCTTCTTCGGCTACCTGCGCGCGCCGTCCGGGGGCACGTGGTGGTTCGCCAACCCGCCGGCGACCCGGGAACCGGCGCCGGACGAGGTCGCCGGGACGTCGGACGCCGAGTGGCGGGCCCGGCTGCACGAGCTCTACCGCGACGACCGGTCCCCGGCGGTGGACCTGGTCGAGGCCACCCGCGACCCCCTGCGCGGCTGGGCGACCTACGACGTCCCGACCGTGCGGCGGTGGCACCGCGGGCGCATGGTGCTCATCGGGGACGCGGTGCACGCGACCTCGCCGGCCTCGGGGCAGGGCTCCTCGCTCGCCCTCGAGGACGCCGTCGTCCTCGCCCGGTGCCTGCGCGACCTCCCGGTCCCCGAGGCGTTCGCCGTGTTCGAGGGGCTGCGCCGGGAACGGGTCGAGCGGGTCGTGGCCCAGGGCTTCGGGGTCAGCAGTGCGAAGTCGCCCCCTCCGATCGGCCGCCTGGCCCGCGACCTGCTGATGCCGGTGGTGCTGCGCCGCGCCGCCGCGCGGGGCCGTGACCAGCAGGCCTGGGTCCGCGCTCACCACGTCGACTGGGACGCCCCCGTGGCCGGGGAGGGCGCGGCCTGACGTCCCCGGAGGTGTGTACCGGCGGGAGGTCACCGACGACGACCGCGACGCGGTCGGCGCCCTGCGCGTCCGGCCCGACCAGAGCGGTTCGCCGCCTCGGTGGCCTGCTCGCTCCGCGACGCCCCGCGGAGCCGGAGGACCGTCCGTGGCGGCGGCACGGGCCGGTCAGCTCCTGCGGCTCCGTCCCCGGGGTGCGCCGTGCCGCCCGCCGGGGGTGCGGCCGGCTGCCCTGCGGCCGCCGCCGGCCGGACGGCGGTCCCGCTCGCTGCCGCTGCGTCCGGCCGGAGCGCTGCAGGGCCGGCAGGTGGTGAACCAGGGCGCGATCGCGCCGCCGCACGCCACGCACCGGCCCGACCGGCCGAGGGCGATCGCGTCGGGGAGCAGCTCGGAGATCATCTCAGCGCACTCCTCCTCGACCCACGCGGCGTCGTCGCTGTCCAGGCCGGCGACGCCCGGGAACCGACGGAGCAGCGTCTGCGCGTCACGGGCGGCCGCAGCGGCCTGCTCGTACTCCTCGACGGTGCCGCCGCGCGGCACGTCCGGGAGCACCGTCTCCGGCTGCACCGGCAGGCCGACGGCGTGCTGCAGCGCGGCACGGGCCAGCACCAGCCAGCGGGTGCGGCGCGGCGGGTCGTAGTCGATGGCCAGGTCCACCAGGCGCCAGACGGTCTCCAGGTCGCCGGCGGCACCCAGCGGGCCGCGCAGCAGGGGCAGCAGCGCCTGCACCCGCATGACCAGCGTGCCGACGTCGTCGGGGGTCATCGCCTCGTCCCGGGTGGCGGCCCGCGCCCACGCCATCCACCGGGTCAGCGCCTCGGGCAGGTCGACCGCCTCGAACGCGCCGAGGTCCGCCAGCTCCGGCCGCAGCCGGGGCGCCCGCCGCGGGAGGTCGCTGACGGCATCGCCGCGGGCCACCTCGGCGCCGGTCACGAGCAGCCCCTGCGCCGGCCTGAGCCCGGCGACGCCGACCAGGATGCCCACCCGGCCGTGACCGGTGAGCCCGTAGCGGCCGGCCCGGCCGGCGATCTGGGCGGTCTCCCAGCTGCGCAGGGGGCGCCGCTCGGTGCCGTCGAACTTGGTCGTCTCGGCGAACAGCACCGTGGTCGCCGGCACGTTGATGCCGTGGCCGATGACGTCGGTGGTCACCAGTACCTCGAGCTGGCCGTCGGTGAACCGCTCGATGACCTCACGGCGGGTGGCCGGGGGCAGCGCGCCGTAGAGGACGCCGACCTTGCCGGGCCGGTGCTGGTCGAGCTCGGCGGCGACGGCGTACACCGCCTTGCGGGAGAACGCGACGACGAGCGTCTGCGGGCGCACGCCGTCGGCCCGCACGGGGGCGCGGAGGACGTCGAGCCGCGACAGCCGCTCGTGGTCGACCACGGTGACGTGCCGGGCGTCGGCCACCAGCGGTTCGAGCAGGGGGTGGGCCTCGGCCGCGGAGATCAGGTGCATGACGCGGTACTCGCCGGTCAGCAGCAGGCGGGCCCAGTGGTGGCCGCGGTCGGGGTCGGCGATCCAGTGCGACTCGTCGAGGACGAGCAGCTCCCCGCGCGCCGGGGCCTTCTCCACCGTGCAGCACACGATGGGGGCGTGGGGGTCGATCTCCTCCTCGCCGGTGGACAGCCCGACGGTGCCCGGGGGGAGCTGGGTGGACAGCTTGGCGTAGGCCTCGTGGGCCAGCTGGCGCAGCGGTGCGGCGTAGACGCCCGAGCCGGTCGCGGCCAGGGCCTGCAGGGAGTCGTGGGTCTTGCCGGAGTTGGTGGGGCCGAGGTGGAAGACGACCTCGTCCGGCCGGACGGTGCGGACGGGCAGCGTCGGGGCCGCGCCCTCCACCCAGTTCTGCTGGGCGCGCCTCTCCTCACGCGCGGCGGCGCGGCCGGTCTCCCGCTCCGTCGACGGGCGCAGGGCGGAGCGCTCGCGGCGCCGGACGGTGGGGGGCTGGGGGTGGGTCACAGGCGGGCAGCGTCCTTCGATGAGCACGGGTCAGGGGGCGGTCGACGCCCGTCCGGGCGGACCACCACACAGCCAACACGGACGGCGCCCGGTCCATGCCCGGGGGTCACAGGAGGTCACCGGGGGACCGACCCGCGCGGTCGGCGGGGACGACGCCGCGGTCCTGCCGGACCCGGTGTCAGGTGATGCCCGCCCGGTGGATCACGTTGTGCACCAGCGTGCTGAGCGCGGCGTCGACGACGAGGCTGCCCCCGAACGTCAGCGATCCGGCGGAGAAGACGAAACCGCCGCCGGGGTGGTCGTAGTAGGTCATGTCCGCCCCGGGGCCGGCTGCGTCCGGCACACCCTCGGCGAGGACGACGAGGCCACCGGGCAGGGCCGACGGCGGCACTCCCGTCGGTGGGAGGTTCGTCTCGTCGAGGTCGCAGGCCGTCGGGACGCCGGTCGCGCCGGGGCCGCGGCTGGTGTCGACCTCCCAGCCGCTCGCCTTGCCGTTGCGCGTCTCGCTGTTGGGGTCCCGGTTGAGCCCGACGTCACCCAAGGTGTCCCCGTTCGACCGGCCCGTATCGGCGAACAACGGGTGGTCGTCGGCTCGGACCACGTAGGGCGACCCCGGTACCGCGCAGCGTTCGGTGGCGACGCCGAGGAGCGAGCGTTCCGGCCTGCCCTGCGTCCGGAAGAGGGCGACCTCGCGGTCGCCGCCCTCGACGCCGAGCCGGAAGACCATCGCCGTGCGGTCGTCGTCGTACTCCCCGGTCTCGAACACGCCGTTGCCACCGAGGTAGGCCAGGCTCCCGCCGGCATCGAGGTAGGACGCCAGCCGGTCGTACATCCCCAGCGTCCAGTACTCGGGGTGGGTGCCCACGACCAGCAGCGGGTACTGACCGGGGTCGCAGCCGTCGTCGTGGAAGTCGACGTCGGTGAAGACGTCGGGGGAGTGGCCCTGGCCCTCCAGCCAGCCGAGCACCCACAGCTCGCCGCGGGTGAGGTGGGTGTCCCGGTCCGGCGCGGCGACCGGCATCGGGCGCAGGAAGCTCGTGCGGGCCGCCCCGGAGTACTTCGACCGGCTACCCCACCCGTTGTAGGCCAGCCAGGTGTTGACGTTCGCGAGCAGCGCGATGCGCGAGCGCCGGTCGTCTGCCGGCTTGACCACGAAGGTGATGTCGCAGCGGCCCCCGGTGGAGTCCGTGCAGGCGGCCGAGTAGATGCCCGAGGACCACTCCGGTGGCACGGTCAGGCCGAAGGTCTCGTCCCAGCCGCACCCGTCGCGCCACGCCGTCGCCGGGGCCACCTGGTGCTGCGCCGTGAACGTCACCGAGCCGACCTCGGTGGAGTCGACGGTCTCCGACGTGGAGGTGTGCCGCTGGATCGAGGCGACCGCGTCGCCGTCGTGCGAGAGGTGGAAGGAGATGGACTCGCCCGGGCGCGCCGACAGCGGCCAGCAGTACCCCTCGATCGGCCGGGTGGGTGACACCCCGACCCACACCGACCCGTTGCCCGGCTGGTAGGCGATGACGTCGTGCCACAGGTCGCCGTTCACGCTGCCGGCGACGACCTGCCAGCCCTCGGCGGGGCTCAGGCGCGGCGACAGCTCGGTGAGGGCGAACCCGACGCCGGTGTTCTCCGCGATCCACAGCGTCCCGTTGCCGGGGTGGTAGCCGAGCAGGTCGGCCTTGTCCCGTCCGGTGAACAGGCCGGTGCGGAGGGACCAGTCCTGCGCCGGGGTGAGGGTCTCCCACCGGGCCAGGGCGAACGACGATCCGCGGTTCTCCCCGACCCACAGCGATCCGTCCTCCGGTCGGTACCCCACCACGTCGGTCGTCCCGTTGCCGATGACGTCCCCGGTGGCGAACCGCCAGTCCTGGCCCGGCGTCACCGTGGCCCAGGTGCCCCGGAAGGCGAACGCGGAGCCGGTGTTCTCCCCGACCCACAGCGAGCCGCTGTCGCGGTGGTAGGCGAGCAGGTCCGCCCTCCCGCGGCCGGTGAAGAAGCCGCAGTCGACCACCCATCCGGCCGCCGGGGCCAGGGTCGCCCACGGGGTGAGGACGAAGCGGTCCCCGTGGTTCTCGCCGACCCACACGGTGCCGTTGCCCGGGTGGTACCCGACGACGTCGGCCCGCCCGTCGCCGGTGACGTCGGCGACGACGAACTGCCACCCGGCCGCGGGGTCCACGGTGGCCCAGGGGTGGGAGAACTCGAACCGGTCCCCGCGGTTCTCCGCGACCCACAGGGTCCCGTTGTCCGGGTGGTAGCCGAACAGGTCCCACCCGGCTCCGCCGGTGAAGGGCCCGGCGTCGACCACCCACCCCGCGGCCGGCGTCACCGACGCCCACTGGCTCAACCTCAACTCGGCCACGCGGTTCTCCTCTCCCGGGGAGGCAGACGACGCGTCGGCGCCCGCCCGCCGACCGATCGGTACCACGCAGCGGGCACGGGCGTGTCGCCGACGACGCGAGCAGGCTCGCTCCCGGTGGCCTCCCGCAGGGGGCCCGAGCAGAGGAGGCAGCCGTGTCCGACGTGGTCTTCTACGTCTGCGCCCACACCGACGACGCCCTGCTGTTCCGCGGCGAGGGGCTGTACACCGACCTGCACACCGCCGGGGTCACGACGGTGCAGGTCCTGCTCACGGCCGACGACGCCGGCCGGACCGACGGCTGGTGGGAGGCGCACGAGGCGGCGTGCATCGAGTCGATGGCCGGCACGCTCACCCCCGGCACCCCGGAGTCGGGTCAGGTGACCGTCAACGGGCACCCGATCCAGCGCCACACCGGGCCGACCTGGGCCCTCTACGCCCTCCGACTCCCCGACGGCAACGTCGACGGGAACGGCTTCCCCTCCACCGGCCACCGCACGCTCGGCAAGCTGCAGCGCGGGGAGATCCCCTCGCTGGCCGCCATCGACGGGTCGACCACCTACGACGGCTGGGACGACCTGGTGACCACCGTCCGCGGGATCGTCGCCGCGAAGCGCGGATCGATGCGCCCGTGGGTCAACACCGCCGACCACGACCGCGACCTCAACCCCGGGGACCACCCCGACCACTACGCGGCCGCGGACGCGGTGCTGGGGTTCGCCGCCGCCGACGACCTCGACCGGCTGTGGTGGGTCTCCTACGACGTCAGCAACCGGCCGGCCAACCTCGCCGGCTACGCCCACGACGTCAAGTGGTTCCTGTTCCGCCTCTACGGCTGGGTGATGGACGCACGCATGGGCACGCCGCCCAACGAGGAGGAGTGGGGCTGGTGGGGTGCGCGCAGCTACGCGCGCACCGAGGAAGTCGGCTGACCGGTCCCTCACGCCACACCCCGGGACGCCGGATCGTCCATCGCCGGCGGGACCTGCGCGTCCCGGACCGGTGCCGTCTGCGCCGTCCGGGGGACCGGGACGGGCTCCTCGATGAGGAAGGGCGTCAGCTCCCCGTCGACCGGGACGAACCGTTCGCGGTCACCGGGGACCCAGTCCGGCCGGCGGTCCCAGCGGCGGGGCACCCGCGACAGCCCGATCGGGTAGACGGTCAGCGTGCCGTCGGGCCGCAGGCGCAGGCGGAGGAAGTCGCGGCGGTCGGGGATGGCCTGGCCGGCGAACAGCTCGTTGCTGTTCATCCCGAACGACCGGTCCACGACCAGCAGGTAGACCGCCACGAGCTCGGCCGCGAGCAGCCCGCCGACCGCGAACACCAGGAGCACGACCAGCGGCAGCGACCAGGTGCCGGGCACCTCGGCGGTCAGCCAGGTGGCGCCGCGGATCACCAGCACCGCCAGGGCCAGGTGCAACAACCCGTGCACCAGGCCGACCAGTCGCCCGCGCCACCGCGAGGCCTGCTTGGTGAAGGCGATCGCGCCGCCGAGCACCACGGTGCAGAGGGCCAGCGCGGCCAGGCTGTCGAGCAGGCCGCCGGCGAGGCCGGCCAGGCCCTCTCGGCGCAACGCGTCGGACGTGGCGCGCAGATCGGCGAGCAGACCCTGCGCCGGTTCGCGCAGCGCCGCGCCCACGGCCAGCGTGAGCAACGCGTAGACCCCGCCGAGCAGGGCGGTGAAGGTGGGGGTGGTGAACGGCAGGCGCAGGATGCCCCGGCCGAGCCGCCGCGAGTCCTCCGCCTCTGGATAGACGGCGCACCGTTCGTACGGCGTCGAGGGGCTCTTGTTCCGCGCCTTGCTCCCCTGCGGCGGCACCTGGATCTCCTCCGGCAGGTGGTGGGTGGCGGAGAGGTAGGCGCCGCCGCCTCCGGCGGTGATCTTCTGTGCGCCGTCGTCCGCGCCGTAGCGGGAGTAGTGGTGCCGGTCGCCGGTGAGCGCCAGCCGCACGCTCGCCTGCTTCGGGCGGATGACCTCCCGCTCGAAGAAGTCGAGGGTCGCGTAGGCCTCGACGTCGTCCGGGCTCTTCGGCACCCAGCTCGGCTTGGCCGTGCAGAGCAGGACGGCGTCACCCGGGCACAGCTTCTCGGCGATCCGCCGGAAGTAGGAGAGCTGCGCCTCGTCGAGGTAGGTGTCGAACTGGATGTCGATGCCCCACAGCCACCAGCCGGCCGACAGCTTGGTGGCGAAGTAGCTGCGGGCCTGCTTGCTGCACCACCCGCCGATCCACCGGCCCTGGCAGAAGGTGCGCATGAACGCGGTCAGCCCGTCGTACCAGTCGTGGTTTCCCGGCACCACCTGCAGGTACGGCGCGTCGGGGTCCTTCCGGGAGAGCGCGGCCCGGTACGGCCCGACCAGCCGGTTCTCGTACTCGTCGACGTGCGCGGCCGGGTAGCACTCGTCGCCGCCCATGACCAGCAGTCGGCCCCGCCGGGTCAGGTGCGTCGTGCCGTCCGGCGGCGCGACCTCGAGCTCGGGCCGGGAGAGCAACGCGGCCACGGCGTAGGTGGCGGGGAAGCCGTCACCGAGGTCGGAGACGTAGTCGAGCCACAGGTCGCCGTCGGTGCCGCTGAGGTCGAGGTAGCCCTCGGCCTCGATCTCGCCCATCAGCTCGCGCTTGTCGTTGTACTCACCGAGGACGCCGCTGACGACGACCTGCAGGCTCGTCTGCAGCAGCAGGCGCGGCTCCAGCCAGCGGGTGGCCCGCTGCTGCGTGAACGACTCGGCCGGGTCCTCGGTCACCTCCGGGGACGGCGGGAGGTCGCACCCCAGGGCGCCCGCGTCGGCAGGCTGCGGTCCGTCGGCCGGGGCGGTCATGCGCGGCTCCTGGTGTCCTCGGCGGATGGGCTCCCCGGCGGGGCGGGGACGGCGTCGAGGCCCCCTCGCGTGGAGGACCCCGTCGCGTGGAGGACCGAGTCGCGTGGAGGACCGGCCGGATCGTCGCCGCCCTCCCGTCACGACGGCGTCACCGCGTGGTCACCGGGACGGGCCGGCAGGTCCGGCGGCGTTGACGCGCCGGTGACGACGGGGTGATGCCCGCGCTCCTAGCCTTCGCGCCCACGGGTCGGGCAGTCCGGCAGGTGCGAGCGAGGGGGGCTCGCGTCCCGCGGGACCCGCACGCCGTGTCGCCGTCCTCCCGTCGGAGCTGCGAGGCACCCATGATCAGGCACCCATGACCACGACGTCCCGTCCTCCGGAGCGGTCGGATTTCGACGTCGTGGTCGTCGGGTCGGGCTTCGGCGGCTCGGTGATGGCGTGGCGCCTGGCCGACGCCGGCCTGGACGTCTGTCTGCTGGAGCGCGGCAGGGCGTACCCGCCGGGCTCCTTCGCGCGCTCGCCCCACGACATGGCCCGCAACTTCTGGGACCCCAGCGAGGGCCGGCACGGCCTGTTCGACGTGTGGTCGTTCTCCCGGATCTCCGCGGTGGTGAGCAGCGGACTCGGCGGCGGCTCGCTCATCTACGCCAACGTGCTGCTGCGCAAGCCCGCGGACACGTTCGTCTCCGAGCCGCTGCCCGGCGGCGGCGCGGAGGAATGGCCGCTCGACTACGCCGACCTCGAGCGCCACTACTGCGCGGTCGAGCAGATGATGGACGTGCACCCCTATCCACTGGACGTGGCACCCTACGACCGCACCCGCAAGGCGACGGCCCTGCGCGAGGCGGCCGGCACCCTCGGACTGGACTGGCAGCTGCCGAACCTCGCGGTCACCTTCGGCGCGGACCCGGACCGGCCGGTGCCGGGGGAGGAGATCCCCGACCGCGGGTACCCCAACCTGCACGGGCTGCCCCGCACGACGTGCCGACTGGTCGGCGAGTGCGACATCGGCTGCAACTCCGGGAGCAAGAACAGCCTCGACCACACGTACCTGTCCGCCGCGGCGCACCGGGGGGCGACCATCCGCCCCCGCTGCGAGGTGCGGGCCCTGCGCCCCGTCGAGGGCGGGTACGCGGTGGACTACGTCGAGCACCGCGACACCGATCGCGACGTGGCCGTCCCCACCGACCGGCTCCCGCTGCACCGGCTCACCTGCCGCCGGCTGGTGCTGTCCGCCGGCGCGCTGGGCAGCACGTACCTGCTGCTGAGGAACCGGTCGGCGTTCCCGCGGCTGTCGCCGATGCTGGGCGCCCGGTTCTGCGGGAACGGCGACTACCTCGGCTTCGCGATGAAGAGCCGTGTCCGGGACGGCGGCGCGCGCCGGCTCGACCCCACCTACGGTCCGGTCATCACCACGGCCACCCGGCTCCCCGACACCGCCGACGCGGGCAGCGGACGCGGGGGCTACGTCGAGGACGCCGGATACCCCGAGTTCGTCAACTGGCTGATCGAGGAGGGCGTGGTCTCGCAGGCCGCAGGCCTGGGCCGGTTCCTCCTCGAGCGGGGTCTCGCGCGGCTCACCGGCCGTCCGAGGACGTCGATCGGCTCTCCGCTGAGCCGGGTGTTCGGACGCAACGTCCTGGGGGTCACGTCACTGCCCCTGCTCGGGATGGGCCGGGACGTCCCGGACGGGTGGATGCGCCTGCGCGGTGGGTACCTGGACGTGGACTGGCGACCGACGGCCTCCCGCGGCTACCTGCGCCGCGTCGACGGCGCCATGCGGGACCTCAGCGCCGCCATGGGCGCCCGCTACGTCAACCCGCTGTGGTGGCTGAACCTGCTGGTGACGGTGCACCCGCTGGGCGGGTGCCCGATGGGCGCCGACCCGGAGCACGGGGTGGTCGACCCCCACGGGCGGGTGTTCGGGTACCCCGGCCTCTACGTGGCCGACGGATCGGTCATGCCCGGTCCGGTCGGTGCGAACCCGTCCCTGACGATCGCGGCGCTCGCGGACCGGTTCGCCGACTGTCTGGTGGAAGAGTCCCGCAGCCGACCGGGAAGGTGAGCCGTGAGCACGCAGAGCGGAACGGAGCGACCGAGGCGGGCCCTCGTCCTCGCCGGCGGCGGGCTCAAGGTCGCCTTCCAGGCCGGTGTGCTGCAGGTGTGGCTGGACGAGGCCGGGCTCACCTTCGACGACGCGGACGGCGCCAGCGGCGGGGTGTTCAACCTGGCGATGTACTGCCAGGGGATGACCGGACGCCAGATCGCCGACAACTGGCGGCTCGCCGACCCGAAGCGGGGCATCGCGCCGAACTGGAGGGGACTGGCCCGCGGACCGTTCGCGCCCTCGCTGTTCACCCTGGACCGGTACCGGCGCAACGTCTTCCGGGACTGGGGGCTGGACTGGGACCGCATCCGCGCCAGCCCCCACCGGGCCACCTTCAACGCGTACGACTTCAGCCGCAACCGGCTGACCGTCCGCGAGCCGGCCGACGTCGACGAGGACTACCTGGTCGCCGCGGTCTCCCTGCCGATGTGGTTCCCGCCGGTGGTCATCGACGGGGACACCCACATCGACGCCGTCTACATCACCGACGCGAACCTGGAGGAGGCCATCCGCCGCGGCGCCGACGAGCTCTGGGTGATCTGGACGGTCAGCCGGCAGCGGGTGTGGCGTGCCGGGTTCGTGGCGCAGTACTTCCAGGTGATCGAGACCGTCGCCAACGGCCACTTCCAGCGGGTCCTCGACCGGATAGCCGCCAGCAACGCGCGGGGGGAGGCAGGCGAGTTCGGCCGTCACATCGAGGTCAGGGTGCTCGAGGCCGAGGTGCCGCTGCACTACCTGGTCACGTTCAGCCGGGCCAGGGTCGCGGAGGTCGTCAACATGGGCGTGCGCGCGGCGCGGAGGTGGTGTGCCGACAACGGCATCGAGGTCACACCGGTCGACGAGGTCGCCGCCCCCCGCACACGGCTGGCGTTCACCGAGGAGATGTCCGGGTGGTTCGCCTTCGGGGAGACCGACCCGCGGCGCGGTGCCGTCTCCGGCCGCGAGCAGGGGACCCGGCTGGCGTTCCGGCTCACCATCGACATCGACGGGGTGGACCGCTTCCTGCTCGACCCGCTCCACGAGGCCGCGGTGCGCGGGTGGGTCGACTGCGAGGCCCTGGGCGGGCGGCTGCCGGTGACCTCCGGCGGGTTCAACCTCTTCGTCCAGCAGGACGTGACCGGGCACCAGCGGATGCACTACCGGCTGCACTTCGCCGACGCCGCCGGCCACCTGCTCACGCTGGTGGGACACAAGGACGTCCGGGACGACGCCGGGCTGGACCTGTGGAGCGACACCACGACGCTGTTCGTGCACGTCCTGCAGGGACACGTCGTCCCGGACCGGCACGGCGGCGACCCCGGGTGGACGGCGGAGCCCGACGGCGCGGACGGCGTCGTCGGGGCCGGTGTGCTGCGGCTGACGCCGCTGGACCTGGCCCGCCAGCTGACCACGGTCCGGGCGTACGCGCCGACCGCCGCGGAGCGGGTCCAGGTCGTCCGGCGGTTCGGGCAGCTCTTCCTCGGCAAGCTGTGGGACGTCTACGCCCAGGAGGTGCTGTCCTCGTCCCCGGTCTGACCCGGGGCCGACGCACCAGGACCGACCGCACCCGAGCGCACGCGTGTCGCGGACCCCGCCGCCACGCTGGGGGAGCGCCGACCCGCTGACAGGAGCTCGACGAGAAGCTGGTCCTCCTCGCCCTCGGCGACGCGCTCGAGGTCGACGGCGTCCTGCGTCCCGGCGCCCTGGAGACCCTGCGCGGCATCGCCGACCTGCGGATCGGCGGGCGCCCGGCGGCTGTCCTGGGGCTCCTGTCCGACGTGGACGTGCCCGCCGCTGCGGAGGACCTCCCCGCCGTCCGGGAGCGGCACCACGCGCTGCTGGAGCAGCTGGGGATCCGGCACCTCTTCGAGCCGTTGGCCGACCGCCTGACGATCGCCGCGGAGGTCGGCGTGCGCACGCCGGCGCCGGCGGTGTTCCGCGCCGCCGTGGCCAGGGCCGAACCCGGTCTGACGTTCGGCGAGGTCCTGTTCGTCAGCGGGGACCGCGGGCACGTGCTCGCCGCTCGGCGGCTGGGCCTGCGGGCCACCGAGGTCGGCGTGCCCGGTCGGCCCGGCGGCGGGGTCCCCGACCTGCCCGACCTCCTCCCGGCGCTTCGCGCGTTCGTGCTGGGTCCGCCCGCCGGCGAGCGGGGCACCGGCGACGACGACCGGCCGGCGGACGGCGCGTGGACGCTCGTCGGGGACGACCTCGTCGTCAGTGGCGGCCGGCCGCCGAGCACGCTCCCTGCCCCGGCCGCACGAGCCGGCCCGCTCCGCGTGCACACGGGTCTCGCTCCGGAACGGCTGCACCTCGTGACGCAGAACGGCCGGCTGTTCCAGGCCGACAACCCCCGGATCCCCGTCCTCGTGGACCGGGGGCGCGTCCTCGTCGTGGACGCCGACCCCGCGGAGGGCCGGGCACTGGCCGGATCAGGTGGCGCGTGCTGGTCGATCCGCCCGCTGCCGGGCGACACGGTCGTCCTCGCCCGGGCCGGGGGCGTGGCACCGGCCGGCGTGCCTCCGGGGGTCCAGGGCGCCGTCGACGCGATCGATGCGGACGCCTTCGCCGCGGACCTGGCGTCGATCGCGGCGCACCCCACCCGCCACTCGGCGAGCGAGCACTTCGACGCCGTGGCCACGTGGGCCGCGCAGCGGTTGGCGGCGGCGGACTGCACGGTGCGGACGCAGGACGTACCCGCGGGCGGAGGACGCTGCCGCAACGTCATCGGCGACCGGGCGGGCAGCGGTCCGGAGCCGCGGGAGGTCGTGCTGGTCACCGCGCACCTGGACTCGGTCAACCGGCGCGGCCCGCAGGCCCCGGCGCCCGGTGCGGACGACAACGGCTCCGGCAGCGCCGGGGTGCTCGCCCTCGCCCACGCCCTCGCCGGGCGCCCGGCGGTGCACGACGCCCGCTTCGTCCTCTTCGGGGGCGAGGAGCAGGGACTGCTCGGTAGCCGTCGTCACGTCGAGGAGCTGCCCGGGGAGGAACGGGCACGCATCCGGGCGGTCGTGAACATGGACATGGTCGGTGTCCGCAACGCGCCGGCTCCCGGGGTGCTGCTGGAGGGCGCGGCCGTCTCCGCCGACCTGGTCGACGCGCTCGCCCGGGCGGCGGCGGCACACACCGGTCTCGCGGTGAGCAGGAGTTCCGACCCGGCCAACAGCGACCACGTGCCGTTCATCCGGGTCGGCATCCCGGCCGTCCTCACCATCGAGGGCGACGACGGTGCCAACACCGCGGTGCACACCGAGCGGGACGAGCTCGCGACCCTCGACCTCGGCCTCGCCCTCGACGTCCTGCGCATGAACGCCGCCTTCGTGGCCGAGGCGGTCGGTCGGGGCTGAGCGGCGGCGCAGTCCGAGCCCGCTGGTGACCGTGGTCGAGCGCTCGTCGACGGCTCACGGACCATCAGGGCGGATCGGTACCCGTCGGTAGGTCACCCGGTCGTCGTCAGCGGAGAGGGTGAGCAGCTCGCCGGTGAGTCTCGCCGAGTAGGTCGACCTGCGGTCCTGCGCCGTCTGGATGCTCACCGAGCCGTCCGGCAGGACGTCGAACGCCGCCTCGTCCCAGACCGGCCGGCGCGTGCCGCTGCCCGTTCCGCGGTAGGTGCGGTCCGGGAAGAACTCGATCTCCTCCGGGTAGGGGGTGGCCGACCCGCCGTCGTCGACCTTGCGCCACCGCCCCACCAGCCGGTCGAGCGTGACGCCCGTACCGCTCACGGGGAGAGGGCGTGCCGTTCGGCGCCGACCGCCGCCACCGTCCCGCCCTGGTCCAGACGCCGACGCGCCGCCTCGGCGAGGGACCACACCGACGCCTCGTCGACAACCCCGCCCAGGGCGGCTCCGACGTCCGCCCGCTCACCGGCGCACGCGGGCTGCGGGCTCTGCGCCTGGACGTGGTCGAGCGCCTCGACGACGCGGCGGCGCTCGGCGGAGCTCACGACCACGTCCCCGCCGGCGAGCCGCTCGAGCGCGTGCCGACGCGGCTCCTCGGCCGCCGACCTGTGCCCCTGGAGCGTGCGCTTCGCGTCGAGCCAGGCGTAGTGGGGGCCCAGCGTCGGGTCCGACGCCGCCCGCTCGATCGCCTGGAAGCCGCCACCGACGTCGGCCGCCGCGGCGATGGCGAGCATCGTGTCGGGGGTCGACAGGATCCCGTACGCCGCCCGCTCGTGCTCGGCCGACGCCGCCGCCGTCACGAGGACCGTGGCCGAGCCGGTGAGGCCACGGGGTGAGCCGCCGTCGTCCCACTGGACCTCCACGACGATGCGGTGCAGCCCGGCGCTGGGGAACAGCGCGCCCTGGGGCCCGTGGGTGATGGTCGCCGAGTGGGAGACCTGCTCCCCCGGCTCGAGCAGGCGCAGGGGCTGCTCGTCCACGCACGGGACGAGCGGGAGGAACGTGCGCACCGTCCCGGCCGGGTCGATCACCTTCCCGCGCACCGTCCCCCCGCGGAGGCTGAGGGTCGCAGGGGCGAGCACCGGCGCCGTCGACCCGTTGACCAGCGTGAAGTCGACGCGCGCCGGCGCGCCGAAGGGGAGCAGCTCCTCGACCGGACACACCTCGAGGCGTACCCCCTCCGGCCGCTGGACCAGGTCGTCGGCGGCGATGGGGGCCACCGAGTAGTCCTCGCCGAACTGGACGCCGCCGGGACGCACCCACACGTCCGGCATGTGCCGCAGCCGCTTCTCGTCGTCCGGGTGGAACGCCCAGCGGATGTTCTGCGGGAACGGGCGCCCCGGGCGCGCCCGCCGCGCGATCACGTCGGTCGTGTTCATGAACCCGTTGTCCGACGCGTTGTGGTAGAGCCCCATGGCGTGGCCGAGCTCGTGGACGGCGGTCCGGAAGTAGGTCGGCTCGTCGTCACCGAACCGCTTGCCCCGGAGGTCCCCCCAGCTGGGCTCGTCCGGCTCGTACACCCAGTCGCAGGCGATCCCGACACCCTCCCTGGCCGTGCTGTTCACGTCGACGGCGGCGTTGTCGTACATGATGCCGCGCTCGGACTTGTCGAGGAGCCGTACGCACAGGAGGTGGTAGCGCCACTCCACGTCGAGCAGGCCGTGCCGTCTGTCGCGGTACTCGAGCATGGCCGTGTGCATCTCCGCGTCGTCCCACGACTCGCCGCTCGTCTCGACGACCGTGTCGTCGCTCTCGATCACGGTCAGCTCCCACCCGACCGCTGCGAACACCTGCTCCCAGCCGTGGTCGGCCGAGCCGTTGGTCCGCGGCACCACCCCGTCCGGGACCCGGTCGATCTCCACGGTGGAGCGGCGCAGGAAGGGCGACACCCACCCGAGGGAGAGCGTCCCGGTCACCGAGCCCGCCGAGTTCCGGACGTCCCCGGTGAGGTAGTCGGCCCCGGACGGGTAGCCCGGCGGGGCGGTCGTCCACGACAGCTGGACCGTCGAGACGCCGTCGTTGGTCCACGCGGTGACGGCCGCGTTGAACCGGAACAGCTCGAACGTCAGCGTGAAGCTCTCCTGGGTGCCCGGGGAGTCGGACACCCCGGTGGCGCGCAGGTAGTACCGGTAGTCGGCGCGTGGGAAGACCGGGATGCCGTCGGCCGGGTCCGGCTCGCGCGCCGCGTCGTCCGGGGACCCGGCGGACACGTGCCGGAGGTACAGGTCGCCGCTGACGGTGAGGGTGGCCCCCACGCGGTGGACCCGGAGGGTGCCCAGGTAGTGGATCGCGCCGGGGCGGGTCGGCGAGGTCTGCAGGGGGGTGTACCGCACGAAGTAGCAGCCGCCGCGCAGGGTGCGGGCCGGCGTCATCGGTCCGCTGTCGCTCGTGTCGCCCAGACCGGCGCGGTAGTCGCGCGCCAGGAACGGGAGCCCGTTCGGCAGCGGGGGCGGCGGCCCCTGCGGGTTCGGGATGCGGCCGGCGTCGGTGTGGTGGGCGGCCGCGCCGCCGGCCAGCGAGCGCGGTGAAGGAGCAGTCATGGCAACCCCCTGGGGTGGGCAGGCCGCGCGGTGCACGCGCGAGGTGGGCGGGTGGCGGTCGGCGCCGGCGGCAGGGCCGACGCCTCGGCGCCGGGGTCAGCCACGGGGCACGACTCCTGGGAGCAGCAGCCAGACGCCGGTGGCGGCCAGCAGGAGCACGGGGACGGGGTCCCGCCACGCGCGCGGGTGCGCCGCCTCCCACCAGGCGGAGACGGAGGCGCCGAGCATGAGCCCCGGGTCGTGGCCGACGACCATCGCGGTCATCACCGGCAGGCACAGCAGTGCGCAGCGACGCCACGCCACGGCCCCGGCGACCGTCGCGGACGCCAGGCCGCGGACGCCACCCGGAGCGACCGCGGGCAGCCTCGCGCAGCGCCACAGCAGCCGGGCCCGCCAGGCCGAGCGGCTCCAGAGCACCGCGGCGGCCACCCAGCCCAGCTGCCACCCTCCGCTGCCCGCCGGTACCGCGAGGGCGCGCGCGACGGAGGCGATCGCCAGGCCGGCTCCGAGCCAGAGCACGGTGACCGAGACCAGGCACGTCGCCACGAGCCGGACGCGCCATCCCCGGAAGGCGGCGCGTCCCACGGCGGACAGGGTCGGTACGGCCAGCGGCCACGTCATCGCGGCCACCATCAGCAGCCAGCCGAGCACCCAGGCCGCGGTCCACGGGTCGACGGCCGCTCCGCCGTGGTGCTGGTGCACGTGGCCCGGCGCCGCGCCGCCGACCTGCGTGGCGGCCGGCGACCCCACCGTCAGCACCGCCCAGGCGACGACGGAGCCGGCCAGCACCCACGCCGCCGTGGGCGGCCGGGAGGTCCGGACGGGGCGGACCCACCGGACCGCCTGGTCGAGGGTCACGGCGTCTGCAGGTAGACCGTGACCTGGCGGACGTGGATGGACCTGTCCTCGTCGCCGGAGTCGGCACGCCCCTCGTCCGGGACGACCCGGACCGACAACCGCCCACCGGACCAGCCCTCGGCCAGCAGGTCGGGCAGCACCGACGAGACGTCGACGACGTAGCTGCGCTCCTCGGTCTCGGGTGTCCCGGCGAGCCCGAAGGTGGAGAAGCGTCCGGCGCGGTGCGCCTGGGCGTCCGGGGCCGCGCGGACCTCCACCGCGTAGGCCTGGTGCGGCGCCATGGCGCGCACCCCGGCGAGCTCGACCAGCAGCCCCGCCGGGGAGGCGTCCCGCAGCAGCCGCGCTCCGCGCTCGAGGGGGACGTCGCGCTCCTCACCGGAGGTCAGGTCGAACGTCGCTGCGACCGGCTCCCACGTGGGCTCGGTGTCGTCTGCCGTCATCTCCCTGCCCGCCCGGACGGTCCCGCGCCGCTCCTCGACCGCCGCGGCGAGGACGTCCGGCAGCGCGGTGGACTCGTAGACGTAGTCGAGGGCGCGGGTGTCCTCGACGTCGTCCATGGTGTAGGTCGCGGGGGCACCGGCCTCTCCGAACGCGAACGTGGCCGATCGCCACTGCGTGACGAGCAACCGGGGCGCCCCACCGGGATCGGTCAGCTCGATCGACCCGGGCAGCCCCCGCCAGACCTCCCACAGCCGGTCGATGTTCGCGTGGTGGAGCCAGAAGACGGGGTCCCGTGCGGCCGTCGCCGTGCTGGACATCAGGCCGTCCCTGCCGCCGATGCCGCCGTGCACGAAGTTGTGCGGGCGCATCTCGACGGTGGTCGCCCCGTCGAACCCGACCCGGTCCGTCCCACCGAACCCGAACGCCGGGAAGCGCCGGACGTAGTGGGTGTGGGCCAGCGCCTCGACGGTGCCCACGTCGTCGCGGGGGATGGGCGCGGCGCTCCGCTCGGCCCGGTACAGCGGATTGGGCACGACCTGCCCGTCGACGGTACGGGTCTCGACGCTGAACTCGACCGGCATCGTCCGGTCGGCCCTGTCCCCGGGCACGGAGTAGTCCCAGTACGGCAGCCGCCACTCCTCGTCGCCGGTGAGCTCCCGGATCGTCGCCTCGAACCACGCCAGGTAGGCGCGGTGCCAGGGGAGGAACGCCCACGACGCGTGCGCGCACTGGCTCCACAACGGTCGCGGCCGGGTGCCCGTCGGGATGCCGTGGGTGTTCGCGGCCCACAGCCACGAACGCGGGTCGTCCTCCCGCAGTCGGCTCATCAGCGAGACCCCGCGGGCGTAGGTGTCGAGGACCGGGTGCCACTCCTGTGTCCTGGCCTTCGCCTCGTCCGCCAGCGTCAGGCCGGCCACGTCGCGTCGCGTGCTGGTCATCGTCGACCTCCGTCAGGGGTGCAGCGGGACGTCCTCTGCCGCCGTCGCCGTCGTCCCGGCGGAGCTGTCGTCCCGGCGGAGGGGAGCCTGTCCACCCGGCATCACCGGAGCGTCACCGTGGCGTCATGGGCGTCCGGTTCCGCCCGGGACGGCTCCGGGTACCGGAGCATCCAGGGCTCCGGGAGGGATCGTGGTGCGGGGGTGACGCGGGGGTGACGGGCCGGCCGCGAGCATCTCCTCCATCGCCACGGGGCGGGCTCCGAGGTGTCCCTGCGACGGCCCCTCGTACCGGGCGCGCAGGCACGCCGCGGGTCCGGCACGTCCCCACCGAGACGGAGGAGAGTCATGGAGAAGCTGGTGATCGGGGACCGCGAGTTCGACAGCCAGGAGGCGTTCGTCCGGGGTGGGCGGCGCTGCGGGACGCCGGAGCTCAACGAGTTCCAGCGGGAGCGCGTCCGCGCACACCTCCGCACGGCCCGCGCGAACGGCATGGACGCCACCGCGGTGACGCGCGTCGAGATCCCCGTCCACTTCCACGTGATCCACGACGGCGAGACCGGCGCGCTGAGCGACGTGGAGATCACCGCCCAGCTCAACCGGTTGAACGACTCCTTCAAGCCGCACGACATCGTGTTCACCCGGGCGTCGCTGGACCGGACGGACGACCCGGTCTGGTTCCGGATGACGATGGACAGCGCGGCCGAGCGGAAGGCGAAGACGGAGCTCGGCAGGGAGCAGCGCCGGGCGCTGAACTTCTACACCGCCGGCATCGGCGCCGGGTTGCTCGGCTGGGCCACGTTCCCGACCGACCTCGAGGGCGACCCGGTCAAGGACGGCGTCGTGGTCCTCTACTCGACCTTGCCGGGCGGCTCGTCGGCGCCCTACGACCTCGGCCTGACCGCCGTCCACGAGGTCGGCCACTGGCTCGGCCTCTACCACACCTTCCAGGACGGCTGCACGCCGCCGGGTGACGAGGTCGCGGACACGCCGTTCGAGGCCAGCCCGAACTACGGGCCCGCCAACCCCACGCGCGACACGTGCCCGAACGACAGCGGGAACGACCCGACCACCAACTACATGGACTACACCGACGACGCCGGGATGACGGAGTTCTCGCCGGGTCAGGGCACGCGGATGAAGGAGCAGGTCGTGCTCTACCGGCCTGCGCTGCTGGGCGCCGCCCTCGCCGACGCCGCGGACTACGCGCGAGCGGGGATCGACCTGGAGACCGGCGACTTCTGACGGGGCCTGGACGGCATGGCCTATCGAGCCGGCGAGCTGCGTGTCGACGACCCCGAGGCGGGCGAGCTGCGGGTGACGGGCGACGGCTACGCCGCGGCCGGCGAGCTGGTGACCCTGGTCGTCAGCCCGGACGTGCAGCGGCTCCTGGGGATGTCGGAGGAGGAGGTGGCCGCGGCGGCGGACATCGACCGGCGCTACCGGGAGGCTCTCCGGCAGGTCTACTCGGGTGGCGCGTGGCGCCCGCCGCCCGTCGACCCTGCCGCGCTGCCCGCGCGGCAGGAGGTCGAGCGCGCGGTCGGCCGACTGCTCGGGGAGGAGCGCGCCGCGCGGCTGCGCCGCCTGTCGTGGCGGGTCCGGGGTGGTGACGCGCTCCTGGACGAGGACCTGGCCGACGTCCTGCACCTCACGGCGGAGCAGCGCAGGCGGGTGGCCACGGTGGTCGAGGAGAACGAGCGGGAGTACACCCGCGTGCTGGCCGAGGCCGGCGCGGTGCGGGGCCGCGGAGCGCAGCGCAGCAGCGACTCCTCCGGGTTCCGGGACCGCGTGCAGGACGCCGACGCGGCCGGCTCCGCACGGCTCCTGGAGCTGCTCACGCCGGAACAGCGGCAGCACCTCACGCGGCTCCGGGCGGGCGCGGGGTGACCGCCGACGTCCCCGGGCCACGGCGCGCCGTCCGGGGGTGCGCCGCGACCGGCCGCGCCTCCCTGCCTGCACACCCACGACACACACGGAGGACCCGATGGCCAGCCTGATCGCGAGAGTCACGTCCACGAGTGCCCGGGCCCCGCTGGCCCGCCTGCTCACCGCTCCGCTCGGCCTGGACGTGTGGGAGGTCGGGAGCGACCACCTGGTCCTGCAGGCGGACGAGGCGCAGGCCGCCCGGCTGCAGGCCATGGGCTACGACGTCGAGCAGCTGCGGATGACCGAGCAGTACCTCTCGGCCTTCGCGACCGACGAGGCCGCGGCCGGCTACCACACGGTGGCGACCCTCGAGGAGGACCTGCGGCGTCTCGCCGAGCAGCACCCGGAGATCGCCGAGCTGCACGAGATCGGGCGCAGCGTCGAGGACCGGCCGCTGTGGGCGCTGCGCATCGGCGAGCGCCGCGGCAGCACCCGCAAGGTCGCCTTCCTCGGCTGCCACCACGCCCGGGAGTGGATCTCCGTCGAGGTCCCGTACCTGCTGGCCGAGCACCTGCTCGAGAACTCCTCGTCCGACCCCGTGCAGGGGTGGCTGCAGCAGGGCGAGGTCTGGGTGGCCCCGATGGTCAACCCGGACGGGCACGAGTACACGCAGACCCCGGCGAACCGGCTGTGGCGCAAGAACCGGCGCCGGAACCCGGACGGCAGCACCGGCGTCGACCCCAACCGCAACTACGGCTACATGTGGGGCACGCTGGACGTGAACACCTCCAGCCACGTCCCCGCCGACGAGACCTACGTCGGCCCACGGGCCTTCTCCGAGCCGGAGGTGCGCGCGGTGCGCGACCTCGTCGCCCGGCAGCTGGTCGGCGGCGTCCTGACCTACCACAGCTACTCCCAGCTGATCCTGTACCCGTGGGGCTACACCGCCGAGCCCATCGAGGACGACGCCGACCTGCTGGAGATGCGCGGGCTCGCCGAGGAGATGCAGCGGCTGATCAAGGGCGTGCACGGGACGACGTACACCGCGCAGCCGGCCTCGCAGCTGTACCCGACGGCGGGCGACACCGCCGACTGGACCTACGGTGAGTACGACGCCCCGTCGTTCACCGTGGAACTGCGCCCGGCGTCCGCGCTCGACGGCGGGTTCGTCCTGCCGCCGGACCAGATCCAGCCGTGCTGGGAGGAGAACCGCCCCGCCGCCCTGCACTTCATCGACCACGTGATCGGCGGGCCGGCGCGCTGACCGCCGGCGGCACCGCCGTCAGGACCGGCGGGCGGAGAGCTGCAGGAGGTCGAGGTGTCCGGGAGCGAACAGACGTGGATCGCCCGCGTCACGCCGGCGGCCGGCCGCAGCGTCGCGACCCTGCTCGGCCTGCCCCTCGGCCTGGACGTGTGGGAACGCCAGGCCGACGCCCTGGTCGTGGCCGCACCCGAGAGCCGGCTCCGCGAGCTGGAGCGGCGGCGGCTCGCCCACGTCGAGCGCTGGGGGACGCCGACGGAGTACCTGGCCGGGCTGCGCCGCCGGTCAGCGGACGCGTCGGACGACGACTGACCCCGCCGGTCAGCGCTCTCCGGGCGCCCTCCCGGCGGGCCCGGTGACCACCGGGGTGCGGCCCGCCGCCGTCCCGGGGGCGGGGGAGTACCGGAAGCACAGGCCGGTGGGGCGGCCCTCGGCGTCCGGGGTGGCCAGGACGTCCTGGGCCAGCAGCCGCAGCTCGAACATCAGGCCGAGGGCGGGCCGCAGGCCCCCGGGCGCGCCGTCGAAGGCCGACTGCAGGGCCTGGAGCAGCCTGGTGTAGCAGTCGGTGAACCGCTCGGCCACGAACCGCGACCTGCTCCCGGCCGGGTGGTCCTCCAGGCGGGGGTCCGGCGGCATCGGCCAGACGCCGTCCGGGTCGAACGGGACCCGGGCGCCCGTGTACGAGAAGCCCTCCGGAACCGACGGGTCGGCCACCAGCCGCCGCCCGTGCACCAGCTCGGCGAACCGGTAGTAGTGGGCCGGCTCGCCCTCCCGGTCCAGGGGGCTGCTGCTCGTGCCCTCGCCCTCCTCGACGACCAGCTCCAGGGCGGTCGCGGCGGTGGTCACGTCGCGGATGGGGAACAGCTGGTCTGCGGGGAACCAGTCGCGGTCGACGACCTGGCGGGTGGGGTCACCCACGAAGGCGGCGTCGCCCAGCTCCGTCAGCTTGTCGCGGAGCGCTGCGTAGAACTCCCCGATCGTGGCGAACTCCGGGTCGGCTCCCCGGTCGGCCGACCCGTCCGGGAGCTGCAGCGGCACCTCCGGCTCCTCGATGCGCAGGAAGACGTCGCGGACGAGGTCCGGCGAGTAGGGGGCCAGGCCCACCACCACGGAGTGCCCCACGTTCATCGGCAGCACCGTCGGGTAGGCGGGGACGAAGCCGGGCGCCGCGATCCGGGGCCGGCCCCCGAGGGCCACCAGCAGGTTCGCCGTGATGGTGAGGTGCAGCATCTCCTCGACGGCCACGCCGCGGACGGCCGCCGCGATCTCGTCGTTCGTCCCCGGGCGCAGCGTGTAGCCGGCCGTGAGGTAGGGCGGGATGGTCGAGTGCTCGAGCTCGATCGCGAGCTGGACGAAGCCGTGCAGGTCCGCGGCTCCCGCGGCATCCCGCACGCCGGACACCAGCCTCCTGTCGACGGTGAGCATCAGCGCCTCCCCTCTGCCCGCGCGACCCGGCGCAGCTGCTCGAGGGCCTGCGGCAGGGCCACCGCCTTCCCGCCGATCTCGTCGACGTCCCCGGCACCGCGCCCGTCCCCGGACGGCGGTGGTGCGGCGGTCCCCACCGCCCGGGGCGCGGGGGCCGCGGCGGCCCCCGGGCGCGGACCGTGCAGGAGACGGCGCTCGCCGTACTGGTTGCGGTCGCGCAGCCAGGCCAGCAGCATCGCCCGGCGGGCCTCCGACAGCTCCCTGGTCACCGGCATGTGGTTCGGGTCGCCCAGCGGCCGGGAGAACGCCAGTTCGACGGTCGCGGCGTGCTCGCGGACGGCGTCGTAGTCCCCGAGGTCGACCAGCCGCCGGCTCATGATCGG
>DASQNB010000038.1:0-4771 GCA_035645175.1 Geodermatophilus sp. | reverse complement strand
CGGCGGCTGGCCGGTGGCCGGCCGGTGCTGGGCGTGTGCGTGGGCATGCAGGTGCTCTTCGAGCGCGGTGTCGAGCACGGCCAGGACGCCGAGGGCTGCGGCGAGTGGCCGGGCGTGGTCGAGCAGCTGCAGGCGCCGGTGCTGCCGCACATGGGCTGGAACACCGTGCAGGCGCCGGAGGAGACCGTGCTGTTCGACGGGCTCGAGGACCAGCGCTTCTACTTCGTGCACTCCTACGGCGTGCGGGACTTCCCGCTCGGCGCGGACGCCGTGCCGTCGCCGCTGGCCGCTCCGCTGGTGACCTGGGCCGAGCACGGCGACCGGTTCGTCGCGGGCGTGGAGAACGGCGCGCTGTCGGCCACCCAGTTCCACCCGGAGAAGTCCGGGGACGCCGGTGCCCAGCTGCTCACCAACTGGCTGGGCACGCTGGACTGACCCGCGCTCACTGCAGCGGGAACGGCGGCTGCAGCCACCACGGCGCGTCGGCGACCTCGACCCGCGCCACCCACTTGACCCACCAGAAGCCCCGCCGTCCCGGGGCTACGAGCCGGACCGGTGCGCCGTGCCCGGCCGACAGCGGCCGGCCCGCCGCGTGCGTGGCCAGCAGCAGCGTCCCGGCGGCGTGCAGCGGCAGCCGGCGCCGGAAGCCGGTCACCGAGACGACGTCGA
Organism: Geodermatophilus sp.; assembly: GCA_035645175.1. GTDB lineage: Bacteria > Actinomycetota > Actinomycetes > Mycobacteriales > Geodermatophilaceae > Geodermatophilus. Next base: position 4,102 of record DASQNB010000038.1, on the reverse strand, counting down.
TGCTGCCGTCGGCCGGCAGGTCTGCGCCCAGGTGCTCGGCGAGCAGCCGGTCGAGGCGGACGCCGCGCCAGTCCTGGGCCGCGTACCAGCCGCCGGTGCAGTCGAGGACGGCGCGGACGGCGTCCCCGCGGTCCAGGTCGACGACCGGGACCCGCACCCGGCGGCCGGCGCCGACCAGCTCGAGTGACGAGGCAGCGTCGGCAGGGACGACGTCGGAGATCCACTGGGTGACCGGCATGGCGGCCGGGTCGTCGGTGCCGCGCTCGAAGGAGCCCGTGGCCCGCCGATCGCCGCCCGGAGCCCCGGTCAGCCGGAGCAGCCCCTCGCCGGCGCCCCACAGAGCCGCCGCGCCGGCGGCCAGCGCGCCCGCGCGCAGTAGCCCGCGGCGGTCGAGGTCGGTGGCCCGCGGCCGCTGACGCCGTCCCCACGCGTGGACGACGACCAGGGCACCGGTGCCCACGCCGGCGGCCACGTGCAGGTGCAGCACCGGGACGCCGGCCGACCAGGACCACGGTCCGGTGACCCCGACGGCGTGCAGCACGCCGGTGAGCAGGGTGACCAGCGTCGCCACGGCGAGGGAGACCCCGCCGCTGCCCCGGCTCCCCGCCGGGCGACGCCACGCCCGTCGCACGACGACGGCCTTCCAGGGCACGAGCAGCAGCAGGCCGAGCCCGGCCGCCCCGTGCGCGGCGACGACCAGCCGCGCCGGCCCGGGCGACCCGACGGCGAAGGCGAGGACGCCGGTGCCCCCGGCCAGCAGGAGCAGCCCGAGCAGGCCCACGTTGGTGCGCCGCCCCGCGCGGCGGGGGAGCCGGGGCGCGGACAGGGCCATGCCCCGAGTGTCCCCGGCCGCCGGAGCCGAGGAGTCAGCTGCGCAGGTAGGACGCCCCGTTGACGTCGATGATCGTGCCGGTGGAGAACCGCGCGCCGGGGGAGGCCAGCCACAGCACCGCCGAGGCGACCTCCTCCGGGCGGGCCACCCGGCCGTAGGGCGACTGCGCGCGGACCGCGTCCCCACCGGGCCCGTCGAGCACCTCGCGGGCCATCTCGGTCTGCACGAACCCCGGCGCCACGGTGCCCACCGAGATGCCATGCGGGGCCAGCGCGACCGCCATCGACTGGCCGAAGGCGTTGAGGCCTGCCTTGGACGCGCCGTACGCCGGGGTGTCGGGCTCGCCGCGGAACGCGCCGCGGCTGGAGACGTTGACGACGGCGCCCCCACCGGCGGCGAGCAGATGCGGCACCGCGCGGAAGGTGGCGTTCGCCGCGCCGAGCAGGTTGACCGCCAGCGTCCGCGACCACGCCGCCTGCCACTCCTCATAAGAGACCGACAGCGGTGGGTGCGCGGTGAACACCCCGGCGTTGTTGACGAGCACGTGCAGCCCACCCAGCGCCGCGGCGGCCTCGTCGACCATCCGGCCCACCGCGTCGGCGTCGGCCAGGTCGGCCTGCACCAGCACGTGCCCGTCGCCGGGCAGCTCGGCCAGCACCGCATCGGCGCGCTCCCGGGAGGTGCTCCAGTGGACGGCGACCCGGTCGCCCCGGGCGGCGAAGGCGTGCGCGATGGCGCGGCCGATGCCGCGGGACGCACCGGTCACGAGGACTGCGCGGGAGGGGGAGTCGCTGGCCACGGCTGTGCAGTCAACCAGCGGCTCACAGCTCGGCCAGACCCCGCACCACGGTGGCGATCCCGCCGGCCAGCGCGACGGCGATCACCAGCTGCAGCCCGCGGGCCGCGCCCAGGCGGCGGCTCACCAGCTCACCGGCCCCCAGGCCGGCGGCGAGGGCGATCCCGCTGGCCACCCACACGGTGGGGCCGAGCGACGGCAGGCCCTTGCCGGCGAGCGAGGCGACGTTGACCACCAGCAGGGTCGCCTGCGCGGTGGGGATGAACACCGGCAGCGGCCAGTGCCGCGACACCGCGTAGGCGGTCACCATCGGCCCGCCGACACCGGCGGTCACGTTCATGAAGCCGGCCAGCGCACCGGCCAGCACCGCGGACCGCCGGCCGGGCATGAGCTCCCGCCGGCGGCCCACGGCGACCACCACCACGGCGGCGATCGACAGCGCCCCGACGGCGACCAGCAGCGGCCCGTCCGGCAGCGTGCGCACGACGAGGATCCCCAGCGGGATGGCCAGCAGTGCGGGCACCGCGAGGACGGCGACCTCCCGCCACAGCGTCCGGCGCCCGGTGCGGGCCAGCACCAGCGCGCACAGCGACGCGGACAGCACGTTGCTCAGCGTCACCCCGGCCGTGGGCCCCAGCAGCAGCACGAGGAACGGGGCGGACACCAGCGCGAACCCGAGGCCGGTGGCCCGCTGGGTCAGCGCACCGAGCAGGACGGCGGCCGCGAGCAGCACCGTCCCCAGCCCGGTCACCACCGGCCGCGGTGGACGACCTCGTCGACACCCCGCCGTCCGCGTCGCAGGGACGGCGACCGGCGGTCCCCCGCACCCGGGTAGCCGACCGACACGACACCGACCGGCCGGTGGGTCCCGGGGACGCCGAACGCCGCGCGCAGGGCAGCCACCCGCTCGGCCGGGACGCCGAAGAAGCAGGCGCCCAACCCCTCGTCGACGGCGGTGAGCAGCATCAACAGCGCGGCCATCCCGGCGTCGACGTCCCAGTAGGGGACCGGCCAGCGCGCCTCGTCCCGGTCGGTCCAGCCCTTGTCCGGCTCGGCGTAGCGCTCCAGGTAGGCCGCCTTCGACGACAGCGGCACCACCAGCAGCGGCGCCCGCCGCATCCGGGTGAGCCAGCCGTCAGGAGCCCCCTCGGACGTCGTCACCGACCAGAACAGGTCGCGGTCGGCGGCGTCCTCCAGGACCAGGAACGCCCAGCCCTGCGTGAACCCGGCCGACGGCGCCCGCAGCGCGTGCTCCAGCAGCCGCTCGCGCACCTCCGGCGGCACCGGCCGGTCGGGGTCGTAGTCGCGGACCATGCGCCGCCCGCGGACGACGTCTGCGAACTCCACTGCGACACCCTGTCACCCTGGGGACCACGGGTGCTCCGGCCGCGGGACGGCGCCGAGGCCGCCCACCGGTGACGCGGGCCACCGGAACGGGGTCCCTACGCTGTCAGCCGTGCCGAAGCTGCAGCTGCTCCCCGCCGTCGACGTCGCCGACGGCCAGGCCGTCCGCCTCGTGCAGGGGGAGGCCGGCAGCGAGACCTCCTACGGCGACCCGCTGGACGCCGCGCTGCAGTGGCAGCGCGACGGCGCCGAGTGGGTGCACCTGGTCGACCTCGACGCCGCCTTCGGCCGGGGCAGCAACCGCGAGCTGCTGGCCCGCGTGGTCGGAGAGCTCGACGTCGACGTCGAGCTCTCCGGCGGCATCCGGGACGACGAGACGCTGGCCGCGGCCCTGGCGACCGGCTGCCGCCGGGTCAACCTCGGCACCGCCGCGCTGGAGTCGCCGGACTGGTGCGCGAAGGCCATCGCCGAGCACGGCGACCGGATCGCCGTGGGCCTCGACGTCCGCGGCACCCGGCTGGCCGCCCGCGGCTGGACCCGCGAGGGCGGCGAGCTCTACGAGACCCTCGCCCGCCTGGACGCCGAGGGCTGCGCCCGCTACGTGCTCACCGACATCACCAAGGACGGCACGCTGCGCGGCCCCAACCTCGACCTGCTGCGCGAGGTCTGTGCCGCCACGCCGCGCCCGGTGGTCGCCTCCGGTGGGGTCAGCTCGCTCGAGGACGTCCGCGCGCTGGCCGGGCTGACCCCGGTGGGCGTCGAGGGCGCGATCGTCGGCAAGGCCCTCTACGCCGGGGCGTTCACCCTGCCCGAGGCGCTGCGGATCACCGAGGAGCTGGCATGAGCGTCGTCCGGTTCGGCTCGGACGCGCCCTGGGAGGCGGTCGTCGGCTACAGCCGGGTCGTCGTCCACGGCGACATGGCCTGGGTGAGCGGCACGACCGCCACCGTCGACGGCGCCGTCGTCCACCCGGGGGACGCCGGGGCGCAGACCCGGCAGGTCCTGGCCACGATCGAGGAGTCCCTCGAGCGGGCCGGGTTCACCCTCGCCGACGTCGTCCGGACGCGCATGTACGTCACCGACATCTCCCGCTGGGAGGAGGTCGGCCGCGCCCACGGCGAGGTCTTCGG
>DASQNB010000037.1:0-1533 GCA_035645175.1 Geodermatophilus sp. | reverse complement strand
CTCGAGGTCGTGCGGCTCGGCGTGCGTGCACGCCGTCGCCGTCGCCGTCGTCGTCGCGACAGCGTGCCAGTACTCACGCGGACCCAGTTCGGCAAGCACGCGCTCTCCCGGGTCGATGAGTCGCCGCCGAGCCGGGGGACCAGACCGACGGTCGTCCGCGGCCGAGCGGGGTCCCTGGCCCGCAGCGAAGGTGTCCGGGACGGCGGACGGGGCGCCGGGGTCGAGGCCTGTCGAGGGCACAGTCGGCCTACGTCCGTCAGCGGGTGGCCCACTCCCGGTGTGGTCCGCGGTGGACGGCTGCATAGACCTGGTCGCGCAGCTGGTTGGCGCGCTGGTCGGTCAGGGTGCTCGCAAGGGGGCGCAGCACCACTCGGAGCAGCACGTTCTCTTGGTCTGGGCGCAGTCCCAGCCGCCGGCGGGCGGCGTCCGGGAGGTCGGCGTAGCCGGTGCTGGCCAGGACGGTCACTGACTCGAGGTCCTCGGCGGCCGGGCCCAGAGCGGCGCGGACGGCGTCCCCGAGCAACTCGGCATCGACCGGGGCGTCGGCGACGATGGACAGGTCGCGGCGCACCGGCGGCTGCGACGACACCGGTCGCCACGGGCCCAGGTCGAGCAGCTGAGCGGCGATGCGCGGCTCGGTCGAGCGAAGCACGCGGATGTCGTCGATGCCCTTGCGGAGCATGAGCGCCCGGTCCAGGCCCATGCCCAGTGCCAGGCCGCTGTGGCGGTCGGGGTCGAGACCGGCGCCGGTGAGCACGTGCTCGGCGGCCAGCCCGCACTCGGCCAGCTCCACCCAGCCGGAGGCGGTGCACACGTCGACCTGCAGGCCGTGCACGGTGTACGGGTGGCAGGCGGACGACGTGCGCCAGCGCGCCCCGGGCAGCACGGCGCGGACCACCAGCGCGATCATCTGCTGGAGATCGTCGGTGCCCAGCCGCCGGCCGGCGGACTTCGTGGTGGTGATGCGCCACAGGTCCACCTGGTGCGGCGTGCCCACGTGCAGCCGGTCGATGCTGTCCCGGCGGTAGCACAGCCCGGGCAGGGCCAGCAGCACGTCCACGTCGGGATCGGCGCCCTGGGCAGAGGCGAGCGCGCGCAGGGCGGGTGGGACGCCGGCGCTGGTGTGGCTGCGCAGCATCACCGTCTCGGCGGCGTAGCGGCTGTAGCGGGCGTCTCGGGTGATGTCGGCGACCGCGTAACCGAGACGGTCGTAGTTGTCCTCCACGCTCACCAGTGGCCGCCGCCGCTGTACGTCCGGAGCGCAGCGCCAGGCGCCGGTCAGGGCGGCGAGCACGTCGTCGAGGAGCACCTGCATCGCGTGCGGACCGCCGGCGGGATCGGACAGGTCGCGCAGCTCGAGCGCACTTCTGAGGTCATCGGGGGACAGCAGGGTGGTCACGGGGGCCCCCTTCCGGGGTCGTCGGCGAGTGGTGAGGAGTCACCCCCGGCCGACGGCTCCGTGAACGGGCTACCGGCAGACCTCGGCGCCCCCACGGCTGCTCGGCAGCCGGGGGCGGGGAAAGGAGGTCACGT
>DASQNB010000036.1:0-2547 GCA_035645175.1 Geodermatophilus sp. | reverse complement strand
ACCGACCGTCCGGTCCGTCGCCCGGCGCCGACGGCTACCGCTTCCTGCTGCGGGGGGACGGCAACCTGGACGTCCAGCGGGTCGCCGAGGGTGTCGCGACCACGCTGGCGTCCTCGACAGGAGGATCAGCCCCGGAGCCGGGGACCTACGTCCCGCTGCGGATCACCGTCACCGGCTCGAGCCTGGTCTTCACCCGCGCGGACACCGTCGGCGGGACACTGACCGTCGCTGACGCCACCCACCGCCCCGTGCCCGTCGTCCACCTCGGCAGCGCTTCCGCCGAGGTCCGCTTCAGGAACCTGGTGTTCGCATGACCGACCCGTTCGAACGCCCGGGCCACGGGCCGGCCGACCCGGACGGCTACCTCGTCGAGCAGACCCCGGACGGCTACCGGTGGACGTGCCGGGCCGACGGCCGCACCGCAGGGCCGTTCCCCAGCCGGGAGGAAGCCGTCGCCTCCGCCGAGGCGGACCGCACCGCCTGAGGCGGCGGGAGGCCGGGTGGGCAGGAGCCGGCGGCTCCGTCACCCACCGGACTCCGGCGGTGCGACGTCTTCCCGGAAGCGGCCGGGGCGGAAGGCGGCGAGCAGGGGGCTGGGCTCGCCGGTGACGATCTCGTCGGCCAGCAGCTCCCCCACGACCAGCGCGAGCGTGGCTCCGCTGTGGGTGAAGGCGACGTGGTAGCCGCGGACCTCGCCGAGCGCGCCCACCACGGGCTCGCCGTCGCCCGGGACGGGCTTGGGGCCCACGCCGTAGGACTCCGGGGTCAGGGCGGGGTTGCCCTCGAGGACGGCCGAGGCCTCGCGGAGCAGGCCGTCGACCGTGGACTCCCGGACCTCGTGGGTCCCGTCCTCGCGGGGCAGGACCTCCCGCTCGGACCAGGCCGCGTCCAGGACCAGAGCGCCGCCGGGCGCCGGACGCACGGACACCCGCGGCGTGTTGAGGACGGCGCGCAGCCGCGTGCCGACGGGCGGCGTGCGGACCAGCAGCCCGACCGACGTCGCGTCGGGGATCTCGACCCCCAGCCGTGCCACGGTGCAGGGCACGGCCGAGCCCGTGGCCAGCACCGCGGCGTCGACGTCCACCAGATCACCGGCGGCGGTGCGCACGCCGGTCACTGCACCCCGCGCCACCACGATCTCGCAGCGCCCCACGCCGGTGACCACCCGCCCGCCGTGCGCGACGACGTCGGCGGCCAGCTGGTCCACCAGCGACGGCAGGTCGACCCAGCCCTCCCGGGGAGTGAGGACGGCGCCCTCGTCGGGGATCGCGGTGACGTCCACACCCGGCGTCCGTGTCGACACCTCGTCGCGGCCGAGCCACTCGGCGGGGTAGCCCACCCGCCGCATGTGCTCGAACGCCGCCCGGTGCCCCTCCGCCTCGCCCGCGGCGGCCCAGCTCAGCCCGCCGTCGAAGCGCACATGGGCGACGGAGTCGGTGCGGGTGGCGAGGGTCCGGTGGCGGTCCAGGCCCAGCAGGCGCAACCGGTGGTACTCCGGCGAGCGCCGGCCGGAGGAGTTCAGCCAGGACAGCGAGCGGCCCGAGGCGCCGCTCGCGAGGCCGGCCTCGGTGAACAGGACGACGCGCGCCCCGCGCTCGGCCAGCTGCGCCGCGGTGGAGACGCCGAGGACCCCACCGCCGACGACGGCGACCCGAGGACCGTGTGCTCCTCCGCTCATGGCGGCCCCGGCTCACGAGTACTGGTCGTCGACGGGGGCGGCAGACCCGTCACGAGGTCACGGAGAGGACCTCGGACGACGTCTGCCCAGCCGGGACCGTCCTCGGGAGCGCCAGCTCGTCCATGGCCTGCTCGTAGCACTGGTGGAGCAGGACGAGCCGGCTCAGCAGCCGGTCGACGTAGGCGGCCGAGGTGCTCACCGGACAGGGCTCGGACATCAGGGGCCAGAACCGGTCGACGTCCCGGCCGGCTGCGCAGTTCCGCCAGGCGTCCGGGGACACCGGGAGACCCAGAGCGGTCGTGAAGTGCCGGGCGACCGACCGCCCGTGCACGGTCGGCCACGGCTCGGGCGTCGTCCTCCTGCACCGGGCGCCGGAACCGGCGCCGCGGTCGGGTCGCCGCCTGCTCCGGGACCGCCAGGCCGATCGCGCGCCCGAGCAGTGGGAGCAGCCGCGACCGGTCAGCGGCGGACATCCTGTCGTTGGCATGGCGCAGGACGGCCGCCAGCTCCCCGTCGACGCAGGCCGGTGCGTCACTGAACGGCTCCCTCGCCAGCAGCGCGGTGCACTCCGTGAAGCAGGCGTCGGACATCGTCCCCCCACTGCTCGACCGCCGGCTCACGACGGGCCACGCCCGACGGCGCCGCCCCCGGGTGCGCCGTGGCGGTACCGACGTCCCCACCGGTCGCGCCGGCGTACGGGCGCTCGTCGACCCGGACACCGCCACGGGTCCCGGCCGTGCTCCTGCTGGTGTCGCCCGCCGTGCCGACTGCCGGTCAGGCTCGGCTGACGACCGTGGTGACCGGCAGACCGAAGCGGCGCTCGATCTGGTGCGGGACGTCCGAACCGAGCCAGCGCGAGATCCGCTTGG
>DASQNB010000035.1:0-8047 GCA_035645175.1 Geodermatophilus sp. | reverse complement strand
TACATCATGTACACGTCGGGGACGACGGCCCAGCCGAAGGGGATCCTGCACACCTCCGGCGGCTACCTCACCCAGGTCGCCTACACCCACTGGGCGTCCTTCGACCTCAAGGCCGACACCGACGTCTTCTGGACCTCCGCCGACATCGGCTGGGTCACCGGCCACAGCTACATCGTCTACGGTCCGCTGGCCAACCGGGCCACCTCGATCATGTACGAGGGCACCCCGGAGACGCCGCACCGCGGCCGCTGGTTCGAGATCATCGAGAAGTACAAGGTCACGATCATGTACACGGCCCCCACGGTGATCCGCACCTTCATGAAGTGGGGGGAGGACATCCCGGCGAAGTTCGACCTGTCCAGCCTGCGCATCCTCGGCTCGGTCGGTGAGCCGATCAACCCCGAGGCCTGGCTCTGGTACCACCGGAACATCGGCGGCGGCCGGTGCCCGATCGTGGACACCTGGTGGCAGACCGAGACCGGTGCGCACATGATCAACCCGCTGCCCGGCGTCACCAGCCTCAAGCCCGGCTCGGCGCAGACGCCGTTCCCCGGCATCTCGGCCAAGGTCGTCGACGACGAGGGCAACGAGCTCGGCGACGACGCCACCGGCCTGTTGGTGCTCACCGAGCCCTGGCCGTCGATGCTGCGCACCATCTGGGGCGACGACGACCGCTACGTCGACACCTACTGGTCGCGGTTCGGCAAGGAGGTCTACTTCGCCGGGGACGGCGCCAAGAAGGACGCCGACGGCGACATCTGGCTGCTCGGCCGGGTGGACGACGTCATGAACGTGTCCGGACACCGCATCTCCACGACCGAGGTGGAGTCCTCGCTGGTGGCGCACCCGACGGTGGCCGAGGCCGCGGTCGTCGGCGCCAGCGACCCGACGACCGGGCAGGGCATCGTCGCCTTCGTCATCCTGCGCGGGAGTGCCGAGGACTCCGGCGACGAGCTGGTCCAGCAGCTGCGGACCCACGTGGCCAAGGACATCGGCCCGATCGCCAAGCCGCGCCAGATCATGGTCGTGCAGGAGCTGCCCAAGACCCGCTCGGGCAAGATCATGCGCCGGCTGCTGCGGGACATCGCCGAGAACCGCGAACTCGGTGACGTCACCACGCTCACCGACTCCTCGGTGATGAACCTGATCAAGGACAAGCTGCCGGCCAGCTCGTCGGAGGACTGAGGAAGGACCTCCTCCTCCCCACCCCTCGTGGAAGGACCCCGTCCTCCCCGCCCCTCGCACGCTCGGGGCGGGGCCCGGGACGGGACCTGCGGGACCCGGGAAGGGGCCAATGCGAACTCACCTGGGGGACGCCGGGGCGCGCGCTCGGTGATCATGCGGCACGATTCCCCCAGGTGGGTCCGCTCGTCCGGGCGACCCGGTAGCCGCACGTCGACCCCAGGAGGTGCCCTCGTGGCCCACAGCGCACCGTCGAGCCCGTCCGGGGCACGCAGCACCACCACCCGCGCGGACGAGCCCTCCGTCGGCAGCCTCGTGCAGAGCGCCATGGCCGACGTCTCGACGCTGATCCGCAGTGAGATCGAGCTGGCCAAGGCCGAGGTCGGCAAGTCGGCGAAGAAGGCGGGCGTCGGGGCCGGGGCCTTCGCTGCCGCGGCTGCCCTGCTCTTCTTCTCCGGCATCTTCCTGTTCGTCACCATCGCCGAGTTCCTCACCTGGCTGGGGCTGATCCGCTGGATCTCCTACCTGCTCGTGTGGCTGCTGCTGGTGGTGCTGGCGGGCATCGCCGCCCTGGTCGGCCGCAGCTCGCTCAAGAAGATCGAGAAGCCCGAGCGCACCATCGAGACGCTGCGCGACCTGCCCGAGGTCATGCACCGCGAGGCCCCCGGCCAGCGTCGCCGCGAGGTCCCGACGGTCAGCAACGGCCGGGTCCAGCTGTCGGGGCGCGAGGACTACACCGTCTGAGCGGGCGCCCCGCGCGCCCGCTCCGGTGAGCACCTCCGAGGAGCCGCGGCCGGACGCGACCAGCGTCCTGCTGCCCGGCCCCTGGACCCACCGCGACCTGTCGGCCAACGGCGTCCGGTTGCACGTCGCCGAGGCCGGTGAGGGCCCACTGGTGCTGCTGCTGCACGGGTTCCCCGAGTTCTGGTGGGCCTGGCGGGCGCAGCTGCCGGCGCTGGCCGCGGCCGGCTTCCGCGCCGTGGCCCCCGACCTGCGCGGCTACGGCGGCAGCGACAAGCCGCCGCGCGGCTACGACCTGCCCACCGCGGCTGCGGACGTCGCGGCGCTGGTGCGCGCGCTGGGCGAGCAGGACGCCGTCGTGGTCGGGCACGACTGGGGCGGACTGGTCGCCTGGACGATGGCCGCGCTGCACCCGCGCAGCGTCCGCCGGCTCGCCGTGCTGTCGATGGCGCACCCCCGGCAGCTGCGCGCCGCACTGACCGACCGCGCCCAGCGGAAGGCGCTGCGGCACATCCTGGGCTTCCAGCTGCCCCGGCTGCCCGAGCGGCGGTTGACCCGGGCCGACGACGACCCGGTGGCCGAGCTGGTGCGCCGGTGGGCCGGCCCGGGGTGGACCTCGACCGCGGACTTCGCGCAGGCCGTCTCCCGGTACCGCTCGGCCGCCCGCATCCCGCAGGCCGCCTACGGCTCGATGGAGTACTTCCGCTGGGCCGGCCGCTCCCAGCTGCGCCCCGACGGGCTGCGCTACGCCCGCCGGATGGCCGCTCCGGTCACGGCTCCGACGCTGCAGCTGCACGGGGACCTGGACACCTGCGTGCTGCCGTCGTCCGCCCGCGGGTCGGGCCGCTACGTGGCCGGCGCCTACGAGTGGCGGGAGCTGCCCGGCGTCGGGCACTTCCCGCACGAGGAGGTGCCGGAGCAGGTCAACGCGGCGCTGGTCAGCTGGGCCGCCGCATGAGCAAGGCCCCCTGCAGGGCTCCACCGCGAGCCTGGTGACGTACTGGAACGGCCACCCTTCAGGGTCCCGCGCCGAGCCCGCGAGGCGTGGGGAGAAGGGTGGTCCTCTTACTCGCAGGCGCCCGTCGCCACCGGGGACGACGAGGCCGCGCCGGTCACGGCGGCGTCCTCGACCTCCTCGTAGGTGAGCGCGTAGCCGGTGAGCGGGTCGTCGATCGCCGAGGCGAACACGACGCCGAGCACCTGGCCCTCGGGGTCGAACAGCGGGCCGCCGGAGTTCCCGGCGCGCACCTCGCCGCGGAGCGCGTAGACGTCGCGGACCACGGTCTGCTCGTTGCGGAAGTCCGGGCCGCTGATGTCGGTGCGCTGGCGCACCCGCGCCGGCCCGACGAAGAGACCACCGCCGCCGGGGTAGCCCATGATGATCGCGTCGTCGCCCGACTCGGCCGGCCCCTGCGAGAAGGTCAGCGGCACCTGGGGCAGCCCGGGGACGGCGAGCACCGCGACGTCGGCCTCCTCGTCCACGTACACCGGGACGGCGTCGTACTCCTCGCCCTCCGCGCTCACCACCGGGTCGTTGACGCCGGCGAGCACGTGCGCGTTGGTCATCACCCGCTCCCGCGCGTAGACGAAGCCGGAGCCGTCGATCTGCCGGGAGCACGACGCCGCCACGCCGCTGATCTGCACCACCGAACCGGACACCGACCGGACGACCGGGCTGTCCATCAGCGCCTGGTCCGGCGCCGGGACGTCGGGGACCTGCGTGGGGGTCAGCGGGTCGAGCACGTCGGGCAGCCCGTTGCGGTCGATCGCCTCCCGCAGCGAGTCGTAGACCACCCGGACGCCGTCCGGGACGCTGCGGTCCACCGCCTGCACCAGCGCCGACTGCTTGACCTGGCTGGAGACCTGGGGGAACGGTGCGTTGGCCAGCGGGGTGGCGACCATCCAGGCGACGAGCAGCACCGCGACCGCGGACAGCACCGCCCCGGCCACCGAGTCCACGACCTCGGCCGGCTGCCAGGTCACCCGGCGGCGCACCGCCCGGCCGATCGCGCCGGCCACCACCTGGCCCAACAGCGCGACGGCGAGGACGACGACCAGCGCGACGAACACCCGGGTGGTCGCCGTCCCGTCGAACCGGTCGGCGACCGGCTCGGACAGCTGGGCGCCCAGCACCGCGCCGCCGAAGAAGCCGAAGAAGGAGGTGGCCGAGACGATGACGCCCTGCCGGAACCCGGAGAACGCGAAGACCAGAGCCAGCCCGATGAGGACGAGGTCGACGACCGACATGTCCGGCTCAGTCCCCCCGCTCGACTCCGGAGCCGGTCCGCTCCTCGGTCGACGCCATGGGTCGCCTCCGCGCTCGCTCCACTCCTCGCTCGCTGGCGCTCGCTGCGATGCTCACTCGCTGTCGGCGACCGGCATCTCCCTCCGATGCTCCCGAACCCCTCGTCATCGGTCGATGACCGTCATGGTGCCGTACTGCTGCAGCTGGGTGTGGAAGCTGCACTCGAAGCCGTACTCGCCCGGGGTGGTCACGGTGAACTCGACGGTGCGGCTCTCCCCCGTTGTCAGCAGCGGGATCTCCGGGTCGATCGGCTCGGGGCCGGCGTCCGGGGTGAAGCGGAAGTTGTGGGTCATCTGCTCGGCGGCGTTCACCACCGTCAGGCGCACCGGGCCGGGCGCGACGGTGAAGGTGTCGGGGGTGAAGACGTAGTCGTCCTGCGTCTGCAGGGTGACCTCCTGGACGCCGTCGGGCGCCGTCGTCACGGTGCCCAGCACCGGGCCGGACGACGGTGCCGCCGCCTGCCCCGCGGTCTCCCCGCCGCCCCCGCAGCCGGCCAGCAGGACCACTGCGGCAGCGGCCACCGCGGCCTTCTTGCAGGCGTCCGCCGCGAGCCTCGACCGGCCCTCCTGCAGGGTCCCGCCGCGAGCCTGCGAGCGGTGGGGGGCAGGGGGGTCCTTCAAGGGGGGCAAGGAGGTCCTTCTGCCGTTCATCGCGGGGGAACGGTACTTGTCGGAGGGCCGTCGGGTGCGGGGTCGGCGACCGTCGGCGCGGCGGCGTCCTCGTCGCCCACCGGGTCGAGGGTGCCGGGCAGCTGCGGGCGGCGGGCACCGAGCGCCGGCAGCGGCCGCACGTCGGTCGCGTCCCAGGGCAGGGCCAGCCCGGCGGCCTCGAGGATCGCGTCGAGCAGGCCGGCGGTGAAGCCCCAGACGACCATCCCGGCGACGCCGAACGCCGGGCCGACGTAACCCGACGGGTGGTGGGTGCGGAAGCGGTTGGCCGGGTCGGCGAGGTCGGCCAGCGGCACCCGCGCCACCCGCGCCACCTCGCGCGGGTCGCCCACGGTGACGTCGCGCGGGTCGTCCCACCAGGCCACGACCGGGACGACGAGGTTGTCCGAGGGGCCGAGGAACAGCTCCGGCAGCGTGGCCAGCACGCGCACGCCGTCGGGGTCGATGCCGGCCTCCTCCTCGGCCTCCCGCAGCGCGGTGCCCACCGGGTAGTCGTCGCCGGGGTCGGCGCCACCGCCCGGGAAGGCCGGCTGGCCGGCGTGGGTGCGCAGGTGCGCGGACTTCTCGATCAGCAGGACGTCGGCGCCGCGCGGGCCCTCGCCGAAGAGGATGAGCACCGCCGAGCGGCGGGCGGTCGCCGTCGGCCGGGGCATCCGGTGCCGCAGCGGCAGGTCGTCACCCGCCTCCAGCAGCCGGCGCAGGTAGCCGGGCAGGGCGGCGTCGGGAGCGGCCGCGTCGGTCACAGCGTCACCCCGAGGTGCTCGGCGACCAGGGCCTCGAACTCGGCCAGGTCGGCCACCGGACCCACCTGGACGTACGCGATCCCGCCGTCGGCGTCCAGCAGGTAGGTGTAGGGCAGCCCGTTGAGACCGAGCTCGGCCATCAGCTCGCCGTCCCCGTCGAAGGCGCTGGGGAAGGTGGCGCCGGCGTCCGCGGCGAACGACGCCGCCTGCGGGGCGCCGTCCCGGCTGATGACGCCCACCACGGACAGCCGGTCCCCCGCGGCGTCGGCCAGCTGCTGCACCAGCGGCAGCTCCTCGCGGCACGGGGTGCACCAGCTGGCCCACAGGTTGACCACGGTCGGCACCCCCGGTGCGCGGCCGAGGTCGAGCGTCCCGCCGCCCGGGCAGTCCAGGGCCACCGGGGGCAGCGTCTCGGCCCCCGCTACCGGCCGGTCGGGCTGCTCGGGGCACGCGTCGAGGGCGAGCGCCGGGGTGTCCGGCGCCGGTGGCTGCGCCGTGTCCTCCGCCGTGTCCGCGGTGCACCCGGCCAGCGCGACACCCAGCACCAGCGCGCCGGCCGCCGACCTGCTGCGCGCGCTCATTCGGTGTCGGAGGCGGCCGGGGTCTTGACCAGCTTCGTGGCGACCTCCGGGTCGGTCGGGCCGATGCCGTACGACGGGCACCACTGGGCGAGGCCGCACGCGCCGCAGGCCGCCTTCTTGGCGTGGCAGACCCGCCGGCCGTGGAAGATCACCCGGTGGCTGAACATGGTCCAGTCACGCTTGGGGATCAGCTCGGCGACCTCGGCCTCGACCTCGACCGGGTCCGTCGACTCCGTCCAGCCGAACCGCCGCACCAGCCGGCCGAAGTGGGTGTCGACGGTCAGGCCGGGGACGTCGAAGGCGTTGCCGAGGACGACGTTGGCGGTCTTGCGGCCCACGCCGGGCAGGGTGACCAGGTCGGCCATCCGGCCGGGGACCTCGCCGTCGAACCGCTCGAGCAGCGCCTGCGCCAGGCCGAGCACCGAGTTGGCCTTGGCGCGGAAGAAGCCGGTCGGCTTGAGGATCGCCTCCAGCTCCGCGCGGTCGGCGCCGGCCAGCGCGTGCGCGTCGGGGTACTCGGCGAACAGCGTCGGGGTGACCTTGTTGACCGTCTTGTCGGTGGTCTGCGCGGACAGCACGGTGGCGACCAGCAGCTCGAAGGCGTTGGTGAAGTCCAGCTCGCAGTGCGCGTCAGGGTGGAGCAGTGCCAGCTCGCGGGCCATCCGCCGGGCCCGCCGGGTGCGCGCCAGCGGCGTCTCCTGCGGGTCGAACGGTGAGCCGCCCCGGGCAGCGGCGCGGCGGGCACGCGGTGGGACGGGCCGGGCGTAGGCGGGCGAGGACACGCGGTCGAGGGTAGGCGGACCGGCTGACCTCTCCGGCCGCGTGCCATCATCGCCACCGCCGTCGCCGGGGCATCCCCCGCGGCGTCCCGGGGTACACAGGAGTGCTCGCGCAGGACCGGCCGGTCCGGTCCGCGTTCCCGACGAGGAGAGAGGAGGAGTCGGTGGTCGCCCTCAGCGTCATCCTGTTCCCGCCCCTGGTCATCGCCTTCCTGCTGGTGATGGAGCGTGTCGAGGAGCCGCTGCGCCGGCCTGCCGGCCCCCGCGAGGTGGCCGAGTTCCTCTCCACCGCCACCCCCGGGGAGGTCGACACGCTCGCCAACTCCGGCATCCGCCGCGCCATCGCGCGCTGGCGTCGCCGGCGGGCCTCGCGGGTGCGCCGCGAGGCCGAGCCGCCCGTCGTCTGAAGAGAGGACCCCCCTGCCCCCCACCCCTCGCGAGCTCGTGGCGGGACGCTGCAGGGGGGCCTGCCTCACCCCTCGGGGTGGCGACGGACCCCACTGATCGGGTGATGATCCGCACAGGCCCCTAGACTCACCGAGGACGGCGTCGCGAGGGAGCGGCTGCTGACCGGGCCGGCCGCGTGCCGGCCCTCCCATGCGGTGTGTGCGAGAGGACGCGTAGTGGACGAGGTGCTGGCCCAGTCGGGGCTCTTCCAGGGGCTACCGCAGGAGGCGGTGGACCCGGTCGCGAGCCGCCTGGATACCGTGACGCTCCCCCGCGGCCGCGTGGTCTTCAACGAGGGCGAACCGGGCGACAGCCTCTACATCGTCATGTCCGGCAAGATCAAGCTCTCCCGCCGGTCCCCGGACGGCCGCGAGAACGTGCTGGCCGTGATGGGCCCCTCCGACCAGTTCGGAGAGCTGTCGGTGTTCGACCCCGGCCCCCGTACCGCGACCGCCACCGCGGTCACCGACGTCAAGCTGGCCCGCATGCCGCAGGGGGTGCTGCGCCCGTGGATCGAGGCGCACCCCGAGGTCGGCGAGCGGCTGCTGCACGTGCTGGCCCGCAGGCTGCGCCGCACCAACGACTCGGTCGCGGACCTGAT
>DASQNB010000034.1:0-30956 GCA_035645175.1 Geodermatophilus sp. | reverse complement strand
CCGAGGGCGTAGGCGAGGGTGTCGATCATCTCCGAGCGGGTCTGGGTGTACTTGTCCTCGGTCGGCAGCACGAGCGTGTGCCCCAGCGAGCGGCCGCGCGGCAGGATCGTCACCTTGTGCACCGGGTCCAGGTTGGGCAGTGCGTGCGCCACCAGGGCGTGGCCGCCCTCGTGGTAGGCGGTGACCTTCTTCTCCTTCTCGCTCATCGCCCGCGTCTTGCGCTCGGGGCCGGCGACGACCCGGTCGATCGCCTCCTCGAGGAGGTCGTCGGTGATCATCGTGCCGTTGTTGCGTGCGGTGAGCAGAGCGGCCTCGTTGAGCACGTTGGCGAGGTCGGCGCCGGTGAAGCCCGGGGTCCGGCGGGCCACGGTCTCCAGGTCGACGTCCGGCGCCAGCGGCTTGCCCTTGGCGTGCACGGAGAGGATCGCCTTGCGGCCGAGCAGGTCGGGTCGGTCGACGGCGATCTGCCGGTCGAAGCGGCCAGGGCGCAGCAGCGCGGGGTCCAGGATGTCCGGCCGGTTGGTGGCGGCGATCATGATGACGCCGCCCTTGACGTCGAAGCCGTCCATCTCGACGAGCATCTGGTTCAGCGTCTGCTCGCGCTCGTCGTGCCCGCCGCCCATGCCGGCGCCGCGGTGCCGGCCGACGGCGTCGATCTCGTCGACGAAGATGATCGCGGGCGCGTTGGTCTTGGCCTGCTCGAACAGGTCACGGACGCGGCTGGCGCCGACACCGACGAACATCTCGACGAAGTCCGAGCCGGAGATCGAGAAGAACGGCACCCCGGCCTCGCCGGCGACGGCGCGGGCCAGGAGTGTCTTGCCGGTGCCGGGCGGGCCGAACAGCAGCACGCCCTTGGGGATCTTCGCGCCCACGGCCTGGAACTTGACCGGGTTGGCGAGGAACTCCTTGATCTCGTGCAGCTCCTCGATCGCCTCGTCGGCGCCGGCGACGTCGGCGAACGTGGTCTTCGGGGTGTCCTTGGTGACCTGCTTGGCCTTGGACTTGCCGAAGGCCATGACCCCGCGCCCGCCGCCCTGCATGGAGTTGAACAGCCAGAACAGGAGGAGCAGGAGGATCACGAACGGCAGGAAGCTGATCAGCAGGCTGACCAGGACGCTGTCCTGCGTGACGTTGGTGTTGAAGTCGACGCCCTCGCCGCCACCCAGGCCGGAGACGAGGTCGAAGACGTCGTCGGCGGCACCCAGCGGGTAGGAGGCGGTGATCTGGTCGCTGCCCTCGACCGGGTCGGCCAGCTCGAGGTCGAGCGTCTGTTCCCTGTCGTTGATCGTGACCTGCTCGGCGTTCCCGTTCTCGATCTGCTCGATCGCGGTGGCGGTACTGACCTCCTGGAAGCCGCCGTTGCCGCGGAACAGAGAGGAGAACGCCAGCGCCAGGAGGACGACGAGGACGACCCAGAACCACACGGAGCGGAAGAGCTTCTTACGTTCCATACACCGATGCCGGGCGACCGGGTGCTCCGGCCTGACCCGTCCACCCTCCTGATCGTCCGGGGGACGCTCCCTGCGGCCCGGGCGGGCACCCTGGCGCTCGGTGCAGCGTCGTTGAGATCGACGGTACACCGGGGAGTCTGTGCAACAGCCGTGCAGCGGCGGGGTGCCGGCGGACAACCCCCTGGCGGGTGGGCTGCCGCGACCGGTGGCGGACCCGGAGGGTCCCACCGGGTGCGACGGCGACTCCCAGCTCAGCCGGGGACGGCACCCGGCCGCGATACCGACCCGAGCCGCCCCGCGAGGGTCGGTCCGCGGCGCGGGGGCCGGGGGCTCCCCGACGCGGTGCGACGGCGGGGCTCGACGCGGCGGGGGGACGGCACCTGGCCGCGGCGCCAGCCCGAGTCGCCCCGCGAGGGTCGTGCCCGGTGGCGGGCCCGGAGGGTCTCCGCCGGGTGCGACGGCGGGCTCAGCTCAGGTGGGGGACGGCACGTGGCCGCGGTGCGGTCCGGTAGGACCGCAGTGTCACTGGTACACCTCGGGCCGCAGCGTCGCGATGTAGGGCAGGTCGCGGTACCGCTCGGCGTAGTCCAGGCCGTAGCCGACGACGAACTCGTTCGGGATGTCGAAGCCGACGTAGCGCACCGGCACGTCGACCTTGACCGCGTCGGGCTTGCGCAGGAGGGCGCAGACCTCGATCGAGGCCGGGCGCCGGCCGCCGAGGTTCTTGAGCAGCCAGGACAGGGTGAGCCCGGAGTCGATGATGTCCTCGATGACCAGCACGTGCCGGTCGCTGATGTCCCGGTCGAGGTCCTTGAGGATGCGCACGACGCCGGAGGAGCTGGTGGCCGAGCCGTAGGAGGAGACGGCCATGAACTCCATCTGGGTGGGCAGCCGCAGGGCCCGCGCGAAGTCGCTCATGAACAGCACCGCGCCCTTGAGGACCCCCACGAGCAGCACCTCGCGCCCGGCGTAGTCGTGGGCGACCTGGTCGGCCAGCTCGGTGATCTTGGCCTGGATCTGCTCCTCGCTGAGCAGCACGTGGTCGATGTCGGGGCCGTAGCCGTGGTCGTTGCCGAGCTCTGCGGGAGCGCTGGCGGGCTCGCTCACGGGCGGGACTCCTCGCGGGTGTGGGGTGCGTTCCCGGGACGGGGGCCCCGCGCTTCGGGGGGCGACACCACCAGCCTGCCAGACGTCCGGACGACGCCCGCACCGCCGGGTAGGTCGACCCGGCCCTGCCCGCACCACCCCGTGACGAGGGCCTCGACCGCGTGCAGGTGCACCGCCTGGACGTCCGGGACGCCGGCGGCGCGCAGCCAGCCGCGGAGCACCCGCCGGCGCAGTGCGGCGGGCAGCGCACCGACCTCGCGGGCGGGCAGTGGGGAGGCGGCGACCCGCTGCCCGCCGGCCAGGCGGGCCAGCTCGGCCGCGGCGAGCTCGTCGAGCGCGTCGAGGTCCTCCCGGAGCAGGTCGGCGGTGCGGGCGAGCGCGGGCGCGACGCCGCCGCCGAGCACCTGCTCCATCAACGGCAGCACCTCGCTGCGCAGCCGGGCACGCCGGTAGGCCGGGTCGGCGTTCCAGGGGTCGTCCCACACGGGGAGCCCCTGGTCGGCGCACGCCTGCCGGGTGGTGCTGCGGCGGACGCCGAGCAACGGGCGCCACCAGACGACGCCGTCGCTCGTCCGCTCGGGGACCATGCCGGCGACCGAGCGGGGGCCCGAGCCGCGGCCCAGGCCCAGCAGCACGGTCTCGGCCTGGTCGTCGAGGGTGTGCCCGAGCGCGACGCGCGCGCTGAGGTCGGCCGCCGCGGCGGCGAGCGCCCCGTACCGCGCGGTGCGTGCGGCGCCCTCCGGTCCGCCGTCGGGACCGACCGCCACGCGACGGACGAGGACCGGGTCCAGGCCGAGTCCGCGCAGCAGCTGCGCCGTCCGCTCGGCCCGCTGCGCGGAGCCCGGCTGCAGGCCGTGGTCGACGGTGATCCCCCCGACGCGGACGCCGGCGCGCGGCGCCTCGAAGGCGAGCGCGGCGGCCAGCGCGACGGAGTCCGCTCCCCCGCTGCACGCGGCGAGGACCGGCCCGTCACCCGCCCTCAGCCCCCGCCGCACGGCGGTCCGCAGGACCGCGACGGCCCGTGGCGGACCGGCCACGGCTACTCCTCGCTGTCGCTCGTCAGCGCCGTGTCCGACTGCGGCGCCGTGCCTCTGCGTGGCCTCGCGGGCTCGGCCTCCTACGCCGGGATGGCGGGGCGGCCGTGCACCCGCTCGACCCAGCGGGCGGGGTCGGTGAGCTCCTCGATGCGGGGCAGGTTCTCCGGCCCCTCCCAGACGCGGTTGAAGCCCTCCATGCCGACCCGCTCGACGACGCCGCCGACGAACACCCGACCCTCGGCGTACTGCTTCATCTTCTGCTCGAGGCCGAGCAGCCGGCGCAGCACGCGGTCGATCGGGCCGCGGCCCTTGCGGCGCTGGGCGAACCGCTTGCGCAGCGTCCTCACCGACGGGACGACGTCCGGGCCGACGCCGTCCATCACGTACTCGGCGTGCCCCTCGACCAGGCTCATCACGGCGGTGACCCGGTCGAGGACGGCGCGCTGCGCGGGGTCCTGGACCAGTGCCATCAGCCCGGCGTCGTCCCCGTCGCCCTCGCCGCGGGCGGCGTCGAGGACGCTGTGCAGGACGTCGCGCAGCCGGTCGCGGAGGACCTCGGGGTCCAGGTCTGTGACCTCGACGAACTCGGCCATCTGCGCCTCGAGGTGGTCCTTGAGCCACGGCACGGCGGTGAACTGCAGCTGGTGGGTGACCTCGTGCAGGCACACCCAGAGCCGGAAGTCGCTGGGGTCGACGCCCAGGCGGCGCTCGGCGTCGACGATGTTCGGCGCGACGAGCAGCAGCCGGCCACCGGTGCCGAAGACCTCGTACTGGCCGAGCACGCGGGAGGACAGGAAGGCGAGCACGCCACCGGCCTGCACGCCGGTCGCCCGCGAGCCGATGGCGGTGGCCAGCGGGCTGGGCGGGGACTCCTGCCGGGCGGCGAGGGCGTCGACCAGCGGGTCGAGCAGCGCCGACATCCCCTGGGTGTTGGCGTCGACCCAGCCGGGCCGGTCGACGACGGCCACCTCCGGCACCGGACCACCCGGGAGCGGCGTGAGCCCGGTGAGCCCCTCGACGTGCGCGACGGCGGTGGCGGCGGCCTCGTGCAGCTCGCGGACGACGGCCGCGGCCTCCTCGCGCGTGGTCTGCGGCCCGGGGCCGACCAGGCGGCGGGCGGTGCGTCCGGCGAGGTCCCAGTCGACCATCCGTGCGGGGCTGCTCATCGGTCCCACGGTACGCGGAAAGAGGACCAGCCTTCCCCCCACGCCTCGCACGCTCGGCGCGGGTCCCTGAAGGGCGGCCGCTCCAGGACGGCCGCTAACGGCAGCCGCAGGCGGCCAGTGCCGAGGCGACGTCGTCCAGCGCGGCCTCGGCGGCCTCGCCGTTCGCGGGCGCGCCGTCGGCCACCACGGCGAAGACGAGCAGCCGGCCCTCCGCGGTGACCACGGTGCCGGCCAGGCCGTGCACGCCGAGCAGCGTGCCGGTCTTGGCGCGCACGGCGCCCGGCGCGGTCTCGGGGTCCTCGTCGCCGCGGTCGAACAGGGTGCCGTCGTAGCCGGCGACGGGCAGGCCGGACAGGACGGGGGAGGTCCCGGGCAGCGTGCCGTCCGCGGCGCCGGAGAGCAGCTCGGTGAGCAGGGCGACCGGCACGCGGTCGGTGGCGGACAGGCCGCTGCCGTCGGCCAGCGAGACGCCGGTGACGTCGAGGCCCGCGCCGGCCAGCGCGTCGGTGACCGCCTCGGCGGCGCCCTCGAAGGTGGCCGGCAGGTCGCGGGCGAGCGCGACGTGGCGGGCCAGCGACTCGGTCAGCAGGTTGTCCGACTGGGACAGCGCCTGCTCGACCAGCCGCGCCACGGGCGCCGACCGCACCGTGCCGAGGGTCTGCGCGCCCTGCGGCGCCTCACCCAGCACGACCGGCATGCCGGGGACGCCGAGGGCGACCGCCAGCGCGGTGCCGGCGTCGGTGCCGGGCGCGCCGCTGCGGGGCAGGTCGCCGGAGCGCACCCGGGCGCCGTCGACAGCGGTGGCGGTGACCGGCGCGGCGTAGGTGGACGGCGCGTCGCCGGGGCCCCAGCCGGCCGCGGTGAGCGGGCCGTCGAACAGCGAGCTGTCGACGACGACGCGGGTGACCTCGGTGCCGGGCGGCAGGCTGCTGCGCACCTGGGCGGCGAGGTCGGCGACGGTGGGCGCACCGGGGTAGGTCAGCGAGGGGACGGTCCGCGACAGGGTCGGGTCGCCACCGCCGACGAGCACCACCTCGCCCGGTGCGGCACCTGCGACGACGGTGGTCTCCAGGGTGGTGTCCGGGCCCAGGGTGGTCAGCGCCGCGACGGCGGTGAGCAGCTTGGCGGTCGAGGCCGGCGTGGACGGGTTCTCGGACCCCTGGTCGAGCAGCACCTCACCGGAGGCGACGTCGACGACCCGGGCCTCGACGCCGGCGCCCAGCGCCGGAGCGGCCAGCAGCGGCGCGAGCTCGCCGGCGAGGACGGCGGCGTCGGGAGCGGGCGCCTCCGACGCCAGCGCCGCGAGCACCGGTCCGGCCGGCTCCACGTCGGGCAGCCGCGCCTCGGCGGCGGCGACCTCCGTGGCGGCGCCGTCCCCGTCCGGGGCGACGGCGAACCAGGCGCCGCCGGCCGCCACGAGCAGCAGTGCGAGGGTGCCCAGGACGAGGCGGCGGCGGAGCCGGGAGTACTTCGGCGTGACGGTCGTCGACGCGCTGGACGCGATGGTGCCCACCCCCTGGAACGACCTCCGGGCGGTCCTCCGGGGTCCGATCCGCCACACTACGTCTCGTGCAGTTCGACGTGACGATCGAGATCCCGAAGGGCCAGCGGAACAAGTACGAGCTGGACCACGCCACCGGACGCATCCGCTTGGACCGGATGCTCTTCACCTCCACCCGCTACCCGGCGGACTACGGCTACATCGAGCAGACCCTCGGCCAGGACGGCGACCCGCTCGACGCCCTGGTCCTGCTCGAGGAGCCGACCTTCCCCGGGTGCCTGATCACCTGCCGGGCCCTGGGCATGTTCCGGATGACCGACGAGGCCGGCGGGGACGACAAGGTCCTCTGCGTGCCGGCGACGGACCCCCGCATGGCACACCTCACCGACATCACCGACGTGTCGGAGTTCGACCGGCTGGAGATCCAGCACTTCTTCGAGACCTACAAGGACCTCGAGCCGGGCAAGTCGGTCGAGGGCGCCGAGTGGGTCGGCCGCGCGGAGGCCGAGACCGAGATCAACAACTCGCTCAAGCGGGCCGAGGACGCCGAAGCCCATCACTGATCACCACCCTGGCCCCTCACCGAGCGGCCGCCGAGCGCACGACGGACGCCGACGGCGGTGCACCCTCCCCGGGTGCACCGCCGTCGGCGTGTCAGGGGCAGGTGGGATCCGCCGTCCGGTCCACCACCGGCCGCGCCGCCCGTCCTGCAACCCCTCGCAACGGTTGTGGCCGCACGCTCCCGGTTGGTTGCCTGCGGGCCCCGGGCCTCCCCCGACGCCGGCCCGGCCGACGAGGGAGTCGCCCATGGCACCGGACCAGCAGCCCCAGGTAGCACGCCGGACGGCGGTCGCGCGGTGAGCACCGCGGTCGTCACCGGCGCCGGACGCGGGATCGGCCGTGCGATCGCGCTGCGCCTGGCCCGCGACGGGCACGCGGTGGCGGTCAACGACGTCGACGGCGGCGGCGCCGAGGCGGTGGCCGAGGAGATCGGTACGGCCGGTGGGCGGTCGGTGGCGCTCCCCGCGGACGTGACCGACCGGGACGCGGTGTTCGCGATGGTCGACCGGGCGGCCGATGCCCTGGGCAGCGTGGACGTGATGGTGGCGAACGCCGGAGTGGCGCAGGTCAAGACGCTGCTCGAGGTCACCCCGGAGGACCTGCGCCGGGTGTTCGACGTCAACGTCTTCGGCGTCCTCTACTGCATCCAGGCGGCGGCCGAGCGGATGATCGCGCAGGGTGGCGGAGGCAAGATCATCAGCGCGTCGTCCATCGCGGGGCACTCCGGCTTCGACCGCCTCGGGCACTACAGCGCGACCAAGTTCGCCGTGCGGGGGCTGACCCAGGCCGCCGCGAAGGAGCTCGCCCCGCACCGGATCACGGTGAACGCCTACTGCCCGGGCATCGTGGACACCGCCATGTGGGAGCTGATCGACGAGCGGCTCGGCGAGGCACTCGACCTGGGGAAGGGCGAGGCCATGGCGAAGTACTCCGAGCTCATCGCGCTCGGCCGGGTGCAGACGCCGGAGGACGTCGCGGGTTTCGTCTCCTACCTCGCCGGCCCCGACGCCGACTACATGACCGGGCAGTCGGTGATGATCGACGGCGGGATCGTCATGGTCTGACCGGCCGGGCCCCGCGGGTGCCGCCTCACGACGAGCCGGCTCAGCCGACCCGGCCCGCCCCGCCGTCCGCCAGCTGGGCGGCGATGCCGGTGGGTCGCGCGCCGGTCCGTCAGCCGGCGCGGGTGAGGGCGCGGGCGGCGCCGGGAACGGTTCCCCGGCGGGGGTACCGGGCAGGGGACGGCGGGAGCGGCCCCGCCCCGGTGGGTGGCGCCGCTCCCGGGTGTGGAGCCGCCTGTCGGAATCGAACCGACGACCTTCTCATTACGAGTGAGATGCTCTACCGACTGAGCTAAGGCGGCGGACGTGCGCGGCCAGCTTACGTGACCGCCGCGCCGGCTCCGTCCAGGGGCCCGCCCGAGCCTGCAAGGGGGCCGGGGTCCTTCCTCAGGACGGGAGCCGCAGCGCGACGGTGAGTGCCTCCACGGCCACCTGCGGCTTCACGTTCTGCTCCAGCGCCGTCCGGCAGGCCAGGACGGCGTCGATCCGCCGCAGCGCCCCCTCGGCCCCGATCCGCCTGGCCAGCTCCTCGGCGTCGGCCCGACGGTCGGGGTGGTTCAACGGCACGGGCGTGGACGGCGCGGAGTCCAGGACCAGCGCGTCCCGGTAGAGCCCGGCGAGGTCGACCAGGGCCCGGTCGAGGGAGTCCCGGCCGATGCGGGTGGCCCGGGACTTCTGCCTGCGCTCCAGCTCCTTGATCTGACCGGCGCCCCGGCTGGCGGCGGCGACACCGGGCCCCCGGGCGCCGACCCCCAGGCTGGCCTTCAGCGCGTCGGTCTCCACCCCGTTCAGGGCCCCGGTCGCCGCGTCCGTCTCCTCCTGGGCCGCGCCGACGAGGTCGTCCGCGGCGTTGAGGCAGGCGGCCAGCGAGACGAGGGACAGCGGCACGTCCAGGACCGCCTTGCGGACCAGCCGCGCGTCCTCGTCGCGCGCCAGCCGCCGGGCACGGCCGACGTGCCCTCCCGAGGCGCCGGCGGACCAGGCGGCCAGGGCCGGGTCGACGCCGTCGTGGCGGACCAGCACCTCGGCGATGGCGTCGGCGGGCGGCGTGCGCAGGCTGACCACGCGACACCGGGAGCGGATGGTCACCGGCACGTCGTCGGGGTGCAGGCTCGGCGCGCAGAGCATCACCACGGTCCGCGCCGGCGGCTCCTCGATCATCTTGAGCACCGCGTTGGCCGCCGACTCGCTCATCCGGTCGGCGTCCTCGACGATGATCATCTGCCAGCGCCCCTGGGACGGTGCCCGGCCGGCCACCCGCACCAGCTCCCGCGCCTCCAGGACCCCGATCGACAGACCGTCGGGGACGATCACGTTCACGTCGGCGTGCGTGCCGGCGAGCGCGGTCCGGCAGGCGTGGCAGGTGCCGTCGCCGCCGTCCGGGCACTGCAGCGCCGCGGCGAAGGCCCGTGCGGCGACCGACCGCCCCGAGCCGGGCGGGCCGGTGAACAGCCAGGCGTGCGTCATCGCGGTCGGGTCGGCCACCGCGGCCTGCAGCTCGGCGACGACCGTCGGCTGGCCGACGACCCGGTCCCAGACCCCGCTCATGCCCGCTCCCCCAGCAGCGCGCCGACCCGGGCCCGGACGTCGGCGGCCAGCTCGTCGACGGGGCGGGTGGCGTCGAGGACGAGGTAGCGCCCGGGCTCGGCGGCGGCCAGGGCGCGGAAGGTCTCGCGGACCCGCTGGTGGAACTCCAGCGACTCCGACTCCAGCCGGTCGGCGACGGCGCGGCCCCGGGCGCGGGCCAGCCCGGTCTCCGGCGGCAGGTCCAGCAGCACGGTGAGGTCCGGGCGCAGCCCCCGGGTGGCCCAGCGGGAGATCGCCGCGACGTCGTCCAGGCCGATGGTGCGCCCGGCGCCCTGGTAGGCCAGCGAGCTGTCCACGTAGCGGTCGGTGACGACCACCTCGCCCGCGGCCAGCGCCGGGTGCAGGACGGCGTGCGCGTGCTGGGCGCGGTCGGCGGCGTAGAGCAGCGCCTCGGCGCGCGGGGCCAGGCCGGTGTGCGCGCGGTCGAGCACGATCGCCCGGACGGCGGCGCCCGCCGGGGTGCCGCCGGGCTCGAACGTGGCCCGCGCCGGACGCCCCTGGGCGGCCAGCCACTCGCACAGCAGCCGGACCTGGGTGGACTTCCCGGCGCCCTCGCCGCCCTCGAAGGCGACGAACAGTCCGCCCGGCCGGTCGGCGGGCTCGACGGACAGAGCGGTCGGGCCGTCGTCGGACACGGGGATCGCGGACTCCCGGGCTGGTGGGTGGCAGAACGAGGGCCACGGTACCGGCCGTGACCGACGGTTCCGGGCTGCCCGCCCTAGGGTCGGGGGGTGACGAGCGACGGCGCCTGGGACCCGGCCGGATACCTGCGTTTCGGCGACGAGCGGGCGCGGCCGTTCACCGACCTGCTGGCCCGCGTCGGCGCCCGCGAGCCACGGACCGTGGTGGACCTGGGCTGCGGCGAGGGCGCCCTGACGGCGTCGCTGGCCGGGCGCTGGCCCGACGCCCGGGTCACCGGTGTCGACTCCTCGGCGGAGATGCTGGCCGCGGCCGCCGCCCACGCCGTCCCCGGCCGGGTGCGGTTCGAGGCCGGCGACGTGCGGGAGTGGCAGCCCGACGGGCCGGTCGACGTCCTGGTCACCAACGCCGTCCTGCACTGGGTGCCCGGGCACGACGAGTTGCTGCGCCGGTGGGCCGGGCAGCTGGCACCCGGCGGGTGGCTGGGCCTGCAGGTTCCCGGCAACTGGCGGGCGCCGACGCACGCGCTGCTGGCCGGCCTGTGCCGCTCGCCGCGCTGGGCCGGGTCGGTGGGCGACGCGGCCCCGGCCGAGGACGCCGTGCTGGACCCGGCCGGCTACCTGGAGGTGCTCGCCGGCGCGGGGCTGACCGTGGAGGCGTGGGAGACGACCTACCTGCACGTGCTGCACGGGGAGGACCCGGTGCTCGGCTGGGTGCGCAGCACGGTCCTGCGCCCGGTGCTCGCCCGGCTCGGCCCGGAGGACGCCGCGGAGCTGACCGCCGAGTACGCCGGGGCGCTGCGGACGGCCTACCCGCGCCGGCCGGACGGGACGACGCTGCTGCCCTTCCGCCGGGTGTTCGCCGTCGGACTGGCCCCCGGCGGGGCGTGAGGCGTCAGCCGACCGCGTTGGTGAGGCAGGCGCGGACCCCGTTGGCGGCGCCGCGCTCGAAGGAGTCGATCCGTTCCGCGGCGCTGCCGTGGGTCTCGGTCTGCTCCTGGCCGTTCGCGTCGACGTAGACCGCCCCCCAGGCGTTCTCGCTGGCGACGGCGGCCAGGGCCGCGGTGAACTCCTGCTCGTCGCCGGGCTCCAGGACCAGCAGCCGGTCGTCGACGGCGCCCTGCAGCGCGGCGCCCGCCAGGCAGTCGGCCTGCAGCTCGGAGGCCTCGGACACCAGCGCGGGGTCGATGTGGGAGACCACCGAGTGCGCCCACTCGTGGGCGACGACCAGGTGGACGAAGCCGTCGCCGAGCTCATCCGACAGCAGCATCAGGTCGACCTCGAAGGCCAGGAAGTCACCGATCGGGCAGTGGTAGGCGTTGCCCTCGGGGAGCAGGAGATCGCCGCAGTACACCTGCTCCTGCGGGGCGTCGTAGAGACCGGGGGCGCGGGCGGCCGGGGCCAGCGCGGGGGCGGTGTACCCGCCGGGGAAGTACTCGCTCCAGGAGGTGCGCCACCAGGTGTCCACGGCCTGCACCGCGAGGGCGTAGTCGGTGTCGAGGTCGTCGCTGGCGACGCCGTCCGGGCCGGTCACCGGAGTCGGCTGCGCGGCGAAGCCCGCCGGCCCACTGGTATCCGCCGCGGCCGGGGCGGCCGTGCCGAGGAGCACGGCCACCACCAGTGCGGTCAGCAGTCGCCCTGCACGCGTCGCCATGGCCCACTCCCTTGCTCGAGGACCCGCGCAGGCTAGGCAGGCGTCCCCGAGTGCACGCAAGGTGCGGCCTGGCGTCGTCGACTCGCGGGCGCGTTCGTGACCGAGGGTCCCCACGCAGTGTCGGCGTGTCCCGGCCGGCGCGAGCGGGTGGGGCCTGCGTCAGCCGGGTGTCAGCCGGTACGCGTCCGTGCGGTACGGCAGGTCGACGAGGTCGCGGCCGCGGATGTCGGGGTGGGTGTCGAGCACCGCGCGCACCTCGCCCAGGAACTCCTCCCGACGGACGTCGTCCATCGTCGCGACGTAGCTGCGGGTGGCGATGCCGGCGACCACCTGCTCCGGGCTGACCCGCTGCACGATGCCGGAGCGGTGGTGCTCGACCCGGGCGCCCAGCGCTCGGGCGAACGCGTCGACGACGTCCTCGTCGGCTGCGTGACCGCGCGCCACGTCGGCCAGGACCCGGCCGAGCGCGGCCACCCAGGCGACCTCCTCGTCGCGGGTGTTCCACACCAGCCCCACTACACCGCCGGGGCGCAGCACTCTCCGCAGCTCCACCGCCGCCGGCCCGGGGTCGAACCAGTGCGCGGCCTGACCGGCGACGACGGCGTCGACGCTGCCGTCGGGCAGCGGGACCGCCTCGGCCTCGCCGACGTGCGTGACCACCTGCGGGTGGCGGGCGCGCAGCTCGGCGAGCATCGGCGCGGCCGGGTCGACGGCGACCACCTCGTGGCCCGCCGCCAGCAGGACGCCGGTGAGCAGGCCGGTGCCGGCGCCCAGGTCGAGGACGCGCCGCGGGCGCTCCCCGACCAGGGCGGTCACGGCGTCGGCCGGGTAGTCCGGCCGGTGCGCCGCGTAGCCGGCGGCGACGGAGCCGAAGGACGTCCGCTGCTGCCGCCAGGCGTCCGGGTCCAGCTCGCCGACCGGCACGGCGACCTCAGCTCGCGGGGACGGCGTCGCTGCCCGCCGCCTTCCTCGCCGTCGTCTTCTTCGCGGCGGTCTTCTTGGCCGTCGTCTTGCCCGTCGTCTTCCTGGCCGCAGCCTTCTTGGTCGTCGCCTTCTTCTTCGTGCTCGGGTTGGCGCGCCGGTCGGCCAGCAGCTCGGCGGCGCGCTCGAGGGTGATGCTCTCGACGTCGTCGCCCTTGCGCAGGCTGGCGTTGGTCTCGCCGTCGGTCACGTACGGGCCGAACCGGCCCTCGCGGACGGTGACCGTGCCCTGGCTGACCGGGTCCGCGCCGAGCTCCTTGAGCGGCGCCTTGGCCGCGGCCCGACCTCGCTGCTTGGGCTGGGCGAAGATCGCCAGCGCCTCGTCGAGGGTGACGGTGAACAGCCGGTCCTCGGACTCCAGCGACCGGGAGTCGCTGCCCTTCTTCAGGTAGGGCCCGTAGCGGCCGTTGAGCGCCTGGATCTCCTCGCCGTCCGGCGCCGAGCCGACCGTGCGCGGCAGGGTCAGCAGCTTCAGGGCGTCCTCGAGGGTCACCGTCTCCGGCGACATCGAGGAGAACAGGCTCGCCGTCCGCGGGCTCTCCTTGCTGCCCTCGGGCCCGACCGTGGTGACGTAGGGGCCGTACCGGCCGGCCTTCACCACGACCGGCAGGCCGGACTCGGGGTCGGTGCCGAGCTCGCGGTCACCGGAGGGGGCGGCGAGCAGCTCCTCGACCTTGTCCTGGGTCAGCTCGTCGGGGGCGAGGTCCTCGGGCAGGCTGACGCGCGGGCCGTCCTCGCCGCCGACCTGCAGGTAGGGCCCGTAGCGCCCGACCCGGACGACAACCGGCTCGCCACCGGACCCGGTGGCCCGCAGCGGGATGGAGTTGACGCCGCGGGCGTCGATCTCCTCGAGGCGCTGGCCGATGACCGACTTGAGCCCGCCGGAGGCCGCGATGCCGCCGGCGTGCCGACCCTCGCCGCCGAAGTAGAACTCGGTCAGCCAGTCGACGCGGCCCAGCTCCCCGTTGGCGATCTCGTCGAGCTCGCTCTCCAGCGAGGCGGTGAAGTGGTAGTCGACGAGCTGGGCGAAGTGCTGCTCCAGCAGGTTGACCACCGCGAAGGCGACGAAGGTGGGCACCAGCGCGGCGCCCTTCTTCCAGACGTACCCGCGGTCCTGGATCGTCTGCATGATCGACGTGTAGGTGGAGGGGCGGCCGATCCCGAGCTCCTCCAGCCGGGCGATGAGGCTCGGCTCGGTGTAGCGGGACGGCGGGGTGGTCGTGTGCCCCTTGGCGTCCAGCTCGCGGGTGTCGAGCTGCTGGCCCCGCTCGACCCGCGGCAGCCGGCGCTCGGCGTCGTCGCTGCCGTGGTCCTCGTCGCCCGCGGCGCTCTCGTCGCGGGACTCCACGTAGGCGCGGAGGAACCCGGGGAAGGTGATGGTGCGCCCGCTGGCGGTGAACTCCACCGCCTCGTCGGTGCTGCTGCGCCCGGCCAGCCGGATGCTGACGCTCTGCCCGACGGCGTCGGCCATCTGCGAGGCGATGGTGCGCTGCCAGACCAGCTCGTAGAGGCGGAACTCGTCGCGGGCCAGCTGGCCGGCGAGCTGACCGGGGGTGCGGAAGTTGTCCCCGGCGGGGCGGATCGCCTCGTGCGCCTCCTGGGCGCCCTTGGCCTTCTTGGCGTAGCGGCGGGCCTCGGCGGGGACGTAGGCGTCGCCGTAGAGCTGGCGGGCCTGGGTGCGGGCGGCGTTGATCGCCTCGTTCGACAGGTTCGTCGAGTCGGTCCGCATGTAGGTGATGTGACCGTTCTCGTACAGCCGCTGCGCCACCCGCATGACCTGCGCGGAGGACCAGCCGAGCTTGCGGCCGGCCTCCATCTGCATCGTCGAGGTGGTGAACGGGGCGTACGGACGGCGCCGGTAGGGCTTCTCGTCGACCCGGCTGACGGTGACCTGCCGGCCCTCGAGGCGGGCGGCCAGGCCGCGGGCGCCGGCCTCGTCGAGGTGGACGACCTCGCCGGTCACCCGGCCGGTCGCGGGGTCGAAGTCGCGGCCGGTGGCGACCCGGCTGTCGTCGACGCTGACCAGGCGGGCGCGCAGGGTCCTCGGCTCGCCGTCGTCGGCCCCGGTGCGCTGCCCGGCGACGGCGAAGGTCCCCTCGAGCGACCAGTAGTCGGCGGCGTGGAACGCCATCCGCTCGCGCTCGCGCTCGACCACGATCCGGGTGGCCACCGACTGCACCCGGCCGGCCGAGAGCTTGGGCAGCACCTTCTTCCACAGCACGGGACTGACCTCGTAGCCGTAGAGCCGGTCGAGGATGCGGCGAGTCTCCTGCGCGTCGACCAGCGCGGTGTCCAGCTCCCGCGGGTTGGCCACGGCGCGGGCGATCGCCTCGGGGGTGATCTCGTGGAAGACCATGCGGCGCACCGGCACCCGCGGCTTCAGCGTGTCGACCAGGTGCCAGGCGATGGCCTCGCCCTCGCGGTCCTCGTCGGTGGCGAGGTAGACCTCGCTGGCGTCCTTGACCAGCTGCTTGAGCCGGCTGACCTGCTGCTTGCGGTCCGGGCTGACCACGTAGAGCGGCTCGAACGCGTTGTCGACGTCGACGCCGAGGCGCGCCCACGACGCACCCTTGTGCTCGGCCGGCACGTCGGCGGCGTTGCGCGGCAGGTCCCGGATGTGCCCGACGCTGGCCTCGACGACGTAGCCGTTGCCCAGGTACCCGGCGATCTTGCCGGCCTTGGTCGGGGACTCCACGATGACCAGCGGCCGCCCGCCACCGCCGGCTGCCGTCCGGCGGCGGGCAGGGGTGCTCGTGCCGCCGGAGGTCGCCGCGGCGGTCCGGGTTCCGGTGTTCGTGGTCTTCGTGGGTGCCACGGTGCTCCTGTCGGTGGTGCTCGGTGCAGACGCCGGCAATCCGGCGCCGGACGACGCAGTTGCTCTCCGCGCGCCCTCGGCGACGCCACGGTAGGCCACCCGGCCCGTCGGGAGCCCGGTGGCGACCCACCGTGGGCGCGCCGTCACCCGCTCCAATGGTCCGGAGTGACTGCGTGTTCCCGGACTCCGGCTCGACGCCTGCTGGGTCCCGATCACCGCATCCCGGCCATGACCTCGCCCATCGCGGCCACCGTGGGGCGGTCGGTGTCGTAGTAGTCGCTGTGCCCGGTGTCCCAGTCGGTCGGTAGCCGCTCTGCGCCGAAGTCGTCCTCCCACGTCGCGTTGCCGAAGTACTGGAACTGGGAGACGAGATCGCGCGGCGAGGACGCCTCGTACACCTCGTCCACCTCCATCTCGTCGGCATCCTTGTCCATGCCGGGACTGCCCAGGACGACCACGGCGTCCGCGGCGAGCTCACCCGGCTCATCGACCGCCCGGTCGGTGACCACGCTGCCGTAGCTGTGCGCCAGGACCGTCACCCGCGCGGTGTTGGTGACCCGTGCTGCGGCCAGCCCGTCGAGGGTGGCGTCCAGGGCCCGGCCGCCGGCACGGGCGTGTTCGGCTGGGAGGCGTCCGGCCTGCTTGAGGCCCGACGGGGTGCGATAGCTCATCCACGCCACCGTGGCGACGGCCAGCCCCGGGGCTGCCGTCTGCGCCGCGTCAGCGACGGCGTTTGCATCGTCGGCCAACCCATCGAGGTCGGAGGCGACGTCGTTGTCCATCCCGGGCACGAGCACCCCGATGGACTCAGCCGTGTCGAGGTCGCCGAGTCCCAGCGCGACGAGCCCCTCCTCGACGTCCAGCTCCAGGAGTTGCACCTGCTCCCCCGCCGTCTCCCGATCCGCGATCTCCTGGGCGACGGCCGTCGCGGTGTCGCGGGACGCGTCGTCCCCGATCGCCATGGCACGGGCGAGGACCAGGCGGTTGGCCCGGTCCCGGGCCCACGCGGACACTCCCGGAAGTGCGCCCACCGCCGACGGATCGCGAGCGATCGCTGCCCACTGCTGCGCCGGCGACATCCCCGACCACCATGCGGCCGTGTCCGCCGCTACCGCTGCCGTCGGCATCAGGGGGACATCGACCTGGTGCCGGCCGGGCACGCCGTCCAGCCAGGTGCGCCAGCTCACGGGCGCCGGCTGCGT
This sequence comes from Geodermatophilus sp., assembly GCA_035645175.1. Classification (GTDB taxonomy): domain Bacteria; phylum Actinomycetota; class Actinomycetes; order Mycobacteriales; family Geodermatophilaceae; genus Geodermatophilus. Next base: position 14,192 of record DASQNB010000034.1, on the reverse strand, counting down.
GATCGCGTCGCGGTCGGGGACCTCCTCGTCAGCCCGCTCCGCGGCCGCCACCGCGTCTGCAGCGTGTCGCCTCGCTCGATCGCGCGCGGCCTCGAGCCGAGCCGCCTGTAACAGCCCGCTCGGATCGTCCAGTTCAGGTGGCACGGAGGCCCAGGCACCGGAGTTGACCGACATCGCAACACCCCCTGCCTCGAGCGCCGCCTCCTGCGCTTCGGCGGCCTCGGTCACCGCCAGTCGCAGCTGCCTGAGCGAGTCGTCGAGGTCTGCACACCCGATGGCGTTCACCGCGGACAACCGGGACAGGGCGCCGGCCGCCGCCGTGGCACTGGGTCCGCTCCACACGTCCCCGGACCACAGCGCCCGGACGACGTCATCGAACCTCTGACGCACACCGGGCAGGCGGTCCACGACCGCGTCGAGCCGGCTCACCGCGGCTCGGAACCCCTCGACGTCCCAGAGGCAGACGCCCGTCACGTCGCTGTCGCTCATCGGTGTGTCTCCCCGCCGACGCCGCCCGCAGGGCCGAGTTGCTGCGCCAACGCGGCGTCACCGGCCCGGTACTCCGCGGCCACCGTGTAGAGCGCGGTGGAACAGGTGACCACGTGCTGGGACAGGGACTCCAGCAACCGGCTCCATGAGCGTCCGGCCGAGGCGGCCCGCGAACCGAGGCTCCCGTCCACGGCGGTCTCCATCGAACCGGCGGCTCGGCTGCACTCGTCGGCCTCGGTGGAGAGGTCGGCAGCCAGGCCGAGGAGGTCGGCGGCGAGCGTGTCGAGGACGTCCGGCTGGACGACGATGGGGGTGGTCACGGTGGAGCCTCCGGCGTCTGCCCGGCCCCACGGCGGGACCGGTGCGGCGGGACGCTAGGGCGGCGGTGCGTCGTCCCCCGGGTGCCCGTCCACACCTCCGGTCGCCGTCCACAGACCGGTACCGGGCGCCCCGTGCGCCCGGTACCGGCAGGAGAGTCCGGTACGTGCGGTCAGGGGACGCTGGTGGTCAGCGAGGTCGAGGTGTCGGAGGAGGAGTCGCCGACGACCACCGAGCGGCGCTTGGAGACCACGACCGCGACCACGATCACCAGCACGGCACCGAGCGCGATGGCGACGCGCAGACCGGTACTGGCGTCCTCGCCGACCGACATCGTGACGACGGCGGGAGCGATGATCAGAGCCACGAGGTTCATCACCTTGATCAGCGGGTTGATCGCCGGGCCGGCGGTGTCCTTGAACGGGTCGCCCACGGTGTCGCCGATGACGGTGGCGGCGTGCGCCTCGCTGCCCTTGCCGCCGTACGCGCCGTCCTCGACCATCTTCTTCGCGTTGTCCCACGCGCCACCGGAGTTGGCGAGGAAGACCGCCATCAGCGTGCCGGCCGCGATGGCGCCCACGAGGTAGGCCGCCAGAGGGCCGATGCCCAGACCGAAGCCCACGGCGACCGGGGCCAGCACTGCCAACAGCCCCGGGGTGGCCAGCTCGCGCAGCGAGTCCTTGGTGCAGATGTCGACGACACGGCTGTAGTCCGGCCGCTCGCTGTAGTCCATGATCCCCGGCCGCGTGCGGAACTGCTCACGGACCTCGAAGACCACCCGGCCCGCCGCTCGCGACACGGCGCTGATGGCCAGGCCCGAGAAGAAGAAGACCACCGCTGCGCCGAGCACCGCCCCGACGACGTTGTTCGGGTTCACCAGGCTGAAGGCGTCGCCGAGGGTCTCGCCGGCCTCGTCGAGCGCCACTCCGACCTGGGCGTTGTAGGACCCGAAGAGCGCTGTCGCGGCCAGCACCGCCGTCGCGATGGCGATGCCCTTGGTGATGGCCTTCGTCGTGTTGCCGACGGCGTCGAGGTCGGTGAGCACCCGGGCGCCCTCCTCGTCGATGTCGCCGGACATCTCGGCGATGCCCTGGGCGTTGTCGCTCACCGGACCGAAGGTGTCCATCGCGACGATGACGCCGGCGGTGGTGAGCAGGCCGCAGCCTGCGAGCGCGACGGCGTAGAGGGCGGCGCCACCGCCGATCAGGAAGGCGCCGTAGACGGCGCCACCGATGAGCAGCGCCGCGTAGACGGCGGACTCGAGGCCGAGGGAGATCCCCGAGAGGATCACGGTGGCCGGGCCGGTCAGCGAGCTGCGGCCGATGTCCTTGACCGGTTTGCGGCTGGTCTCGGTGAAGTAGCCGGTGAGCTGCTGGATCGTCGCCGCCAGGACGACGCCGATGAGGACCGACACGAATCCGACCACCTGCGGGCTGACCGACAGGTCGGCCACGTCGGCGATGCTGGGCAGGTAGGTGAAGGACGCCGCAGCGACCAGTACGAGGGAGACCGCGGCCGAGGCGAAGAAGCCGCGGTTGATCGGGACCATCCCGCTGGCGTCGCTCTTGCTCGGCCTGGTGGCGAGCACACCGACGACCGAGGCGATCACGCCGATGGCCGCGACCAGCAGGGGGAACACCATGCCCACGTTGCCGAAGAAGACCTGGCCGAGGATGAGCGCGGCGACCAGGGTGACGGCGTAGGACTCGAACAGGTCGGCGGCCATGCCGGCGCAGTCGCCGACGTTGTCACCCACGTTGTCGGCGATCGTTGCCGCGTTGCGCGGGTCGTCCTCGGGGATGCCGGCCTCGACCTTGCCGACCAGGTCGGCGCCGACGTCGGCGGCCTTGGTGAAGATGCCGCCGCCGACACGCATGAACATCGCCAGCAGCGCGCCGCCGAAGCCGAAGCCCTCGAGGACGATGGGCGCGGTCTCGTCGAAGAGCAGCAGCGCCAGCGCCGAACCGAACAGACCCAGGCCGATGGTGATCATCCCGACGACACCGCCGGTCCGGTAGGCGATGCGGAAGGAGGGCTGATACCCGCCGCCGCGGGCCGCCGCGGCGACCCGGACGTTGCCGCGGGTCGCCAGGGTCATGCCGATGAAGCCGACGGAGGCCGAGAACAGGGCGCCGACCAGGAAGAACAGCGCCCGACCGGTGCGGGTCCCCCAGCCACCGTCGGCGACGGGGAGCACCAGCAGGAGCAGGAAGACGATGACGGCGAAGACACCGAGGGTGCGGAACTGTCTGCGCAGGTACGCCGTGGCACCCTCCTGCACCGCCTGCGCGATCTCGCGCATCTTCACCGTGCCCTGGTCGGAGGCCAGCACGGCGCGGACCAGGTACGCGGCGAAGGCGAGGGCGGCGAGCGAGACGGCGAGGACGATCGTCACGAGGACGACATCCCCGCCGGAGAGCGCACTGTCCGGCATGTGTTCCTCCCACGGGCACCGCCACCGGGGCACACTCGCTCCGGTGGCGGAGGTACGCGTCCAGCACGCACAGGCCTGCACGGCTGGTGCCGCCGGAGTGTAGGGGGAATCACACCCCGTACCGATAGTCCCGCGGCCGATCGACTCGTCGCCTCGCGCCCAGCGCGACGTCGTCAGGAGGTGTGACAGTGGTGGGGTGACCGAGCTCGTGAGGTCGCCCAGAGACTCGACACCCGTGGGCGCGCGGACGACGAGCGCCAGCGAGGAGAACGCGTGACCACGCTCCACCCGGTCCGGTCGGCTCCCCCTCCCGGCACGGACCCTCTTCCCCAGGGTGGGTCCCCCTCCCCCGCCGGCTCCCCGCTGCCGGGGGCCGACCTGCTGGCCGCCGTCCTGTCCGGGACACCGGAGGAGGAGCGGCCGGTCACCCACGTGCACCGGATGCCGGTGCGGGACAGCCGCACCCTGCCGTGGCCGGCGTGGGTGAGCCCGGAGCTGCGCGAGCGGCTGGAGGCGCAGGGGGTCAGTGCGCCGTGGCGGCACCAGGTCGAGGCCGCGCAGCTGGCCCGCGACGGCTCGCACGTCGTCGTGGCCACCGGGACGGCGTCGGGCAAGTCGCTGGCCTACCAGGTGCCGGCGCTGACCCGGCTGGCCGAGGACCCCCGCGCATGCGTCCTCTACCTCGCGCCGACCAAGGCGCTGGCCCGCGACCAGCTGGCGTCGGTCGCCGGGCTGGCCGACCCGTCGGTGCGCCCGGCCGCCTACGACGGCGACACCCCCATGGAGGAGCGGGAGTGGGTCCGGCGGCACTCGCGCTGGATCGTGACCAACCCCGACATGCTGCACCGCGGCGTGCTCCCGGCCCACCAGAAGTGGTCGAGCACGCTGCGCCGGCTGGCCTACGTCGTGGTCGACGAGTGCCACGCCTACCGCGGGGTGTTCGGCTCGCACGTCGGTCACGTGCTGCGCCGGCTGCGGCGGATCTGCCGCCGTTACGGCGCCGAGCCGGTGTTCCTCCTGGCCTCGGCGACGGTGGCCGAGCCGGCCGCCGCGGCGACCCGCCTGGTCGGTGCGCCGGTCGTCGCCGTGACCGAGGACGGCTCGCCGCGGCCCGGCGCCACCTTCGCGCTGTGGGAGCCACCGCTGACCGAGCGCACCGGCGAACACGGCGCCCCGCTGCGCCGCTCGGCGGCGGCGGACGCCGCCACCCTGCTGGCCGACCTGGTCGAGCGCGGGGCCCGCACGCTGGCGTTCGTCCGCTCGCGGCGCAGCGCCGAGTCGGTCGCCGAGCAGGCCCGCCACGTCCTGCGCGACCGCGGCCGCGGCGACCTCGCCCGCCGGGTGGACTCCTACCGCGGCGGCTACCTGCCCGAGGAGCGGCGGGAGCTGGAGCGGGCGCTGTCGGCCGGAGACCTGCTCGGGGTGGCCACCACGAATGCCCTGGAGCTGGGCATCGACATCGCCGGCCTGGACGCCGTCGTGCTGGCTGGCTACCCCGGGACGCTGGCCTCGCTGTGGCAGCAGGCCGGCCGGGCGGGGCGGGCGCAGCGCGAGTCGCTGGTCGTCTTCGTCGCGCGCGACGACCCGCTGGACCACTACCTGGCCCACCACCCACGCGCGGTGTTCGGCCGGCCGGTGGAGGCCACGGTCACCGACCCGACCAACCCCTACGTGCTCGGTCCGCAGCTGTGCTGTGCGGCCGCCGAGCTGCCACTGGTGCCCGAGGACCTGGCCGACTTCGGCGGCGCGGCGGCCGAGGCGCGGGTCGAGGAGCTGGTCGCCGAGGGTGCGCTGCGCCGCCGTCCCACCGGCTGGTACTGGGCCGGGCGGGGCCGGCCGGACGTCGACATCCGGGGCAGCGGCCTGGCGCCGGTGACGATCATCGAGGGCGGCACCGGGCGGCTGCTCGGCACCGTGGACGGCGACGCCGCGCACGCGACCGTGCACACCGGCGCGGTCTACGTGCACCGCGGTGAGACCTACGTCGTCGACGAGTTCTGCGTCGACGACGCCGTCGCCGTCGTCCACCGGGAGAGCCCGGAGTGGACGACGGTGGCCCGGGACGTCACCGACCTCGCGATCGCCACCACCGACCGGTCGCGCTCACTGGGCACGGTCACCGCGCACACCGGCGTCGTCGACGTGACCAACCAGGTGGTCGCCTACCAGCGGCGCCGGCTGGGCACGGGCGAGGTGCTGGCCGAGTTCCCCCTCGACCTGCCGGCCCGCCAGCTGCGCACCCGCGCGGTGTGGCTGACCCTCGACGAGCGGGCCGTCGGCCGGGCCGAGGTGGACGACGCCGAGCTGCCCGGCTCGCTGCACGCCGCCGAGCACGCCGCGATCGGCATCCTCCCGCTGCTGGCCACCTGCGACCGGTGGGACCTCGGCGGGGTCTCGACCGCCCTGCACCCCGACACCGGTGCGGCCACGATCGTCGTCTACGACGGGCACCCTGGCGGGGCGGGCTTCGCCGAGCGCGGCTTCGCGGTGCTGCGGCGCTGGCTGCAGGCCACCCGCGCGACGGTGGCCACCTGCGAGTGCGAGAGCGGCTGCCCCTCCTGCGTGCAGTCGCCCAAGTGCGGCAACGGCAACGAACCGCTGGACAAGGCCGGCGCGGTACGGGTGCTCGACGTCGTCCTCGACGAGCTGGCCGCCGCCGAGGAGACCGGCGAGCAGGCGACCGAGGTGGACCACGAGGATGACGACGACGGGCCGTCCCCCATTCCCGCCCCGGCGGGCCGGCACGGTGGGGACGCCGACGACCTGGTCTTCTGACCCCCGCTCTGCTGAAGCGGCTGACGGACCGGGCCACGGCGGGTCGGTGCGGCCCGACGGCTCAGGGCTCCAGTCGGAACGCCACCGCACGCACCGGGGCGCCGTCCGCACCGGCCAGCCGCAGCGGCAGGACGCTGACCACGGGGTCGACGTCCGGCACGGCACCCAGGCCACGCAGGTTCTCGATGATCACGCCCCCGGCCCCGAGCACCGCGAGGTGGGCGGCGAACCCGCCCGCAGGCGCACCGCCGAGGACGGTCTCGTCGAGGCTCAGCGCGTCGAGTCCGACGGTGCGGACGCCGGCGGCCACCACCCGGGCGGCGGCGTCCCCCGTCAGGTAGGGGTGGTCGAAGTAGGCGTCGGTCCCCCAGTGCTGGTCCCACCCCGTGCGCAGGAGCAGGATCCGCCCGGGACCCAGCAGGTGCGCCCACGGCTCCAGGTCCGCCCACTCGATCCGGCCGTGCGGCGGCTTGGCGCGTACGTCGGCGACGACGGCCAGCCCGAGGAAGTACTCGAGCGGGAGCTCGTCGATCCGCGCGCCGTCGTCGAGGAAGTGGTACGGGGCGTCGACGTGGGTCCCGGTCTGCGACCCCATCCGCACGTGGAGGACGTTGTACCCGTCGGCGGCGACGGTCGCCGCGGGCGTGAAGCGGGCGACCGGGTCCCCGGGGTACACCGGGGTGTCGTCGTCCAGGGGGTGGGAGAGGTCCACGATCCCGCGGACGGGCACGTGCCGAGGGCCGGTCACGGCGCGGGGGTGAGCGCCCAGAGGACCTCACAGGTCGTGGTCGCCGAGGGGTTGAGCCAGGTGTGCGGCGTGGCCCCCGGCATGGTGAACGCGTCGCCCTCGTGCAGGTCGACCTCCTCGCCGGGGAGGAGCAGCCGCAGCTCGCCGTGCAGGACGTGCACGAACTCCACCTCGCAGGCGAGCGCGTAGAGCTCCTCTCCGCCACCGCCCCCGGGCTCGACGACCGACCGGATGACCTGCAGGTTGCGCTGGGAACCCGCGGTGAGCAGCACCTCCCGCAGGCCGCGGCCCCCGAAGTTGATCGGCGGTGCGTCCGACGCCCGCACCAGCGAGGTCGCGGGCGGCTCGAACAACTGCCCCACGCCGATGCCGAGGACGCCGCACACCGAGACCAGCGAGGCGACCGACGGTGAGACCTCGTCGCGCTCGAGCCGGCTCAGGAAGCCCTTGGTGAGGCCGGCCTGCGCGGCCACTGCGGCCAGGGTCAGCCCGGCCGCCTGGCGGGCCGCCCGCAGCCGGGCCCCGACCAGTGCCTCGGCCGGGTCGTGCGGACGTGTGAGCCGCCGGACCTCGCCCGCCATGCCGCGCCCCCTCGCTCACGTCCCGCCGTCGATCCAGCATGCCCCGTCAATTCTGGGCAACTTTCGTTGCCTCACAGACAACTCGACCCTAACCTCAGCGCACCGCGGCGGTGCGTCCGCCGCCTCACCGGGAGGTGCACATGAGTGGAGCGGAGGTCGCCGGGCCGGCGGCCGGGCAGCGACGGCCGCGGGCCACGGAGGTCGAGCAGCACGGGATCGACACGATCCCGGACGCCGAGCGGACGTCGGGGCCCTTCGACCTGTTCCGGATCCAGTTCGGCGGGGCGAACACCTTCGCCACGGTCATCCTCGGCACCTTCCCGGTGCTGCTCGGCCTGGACCTGGTGGAGGCCGTCGCCGCGACCGTCGTCGGCGTGGTCGTCGGGGCGCTGATCCTCATGCCCATGGGCCTGTTCGGCCCGCGGACCGGCACGAACAACGCGGTGTCCTCCGGCGCGCACTTCGGTGTCCGCGGCCGGGTCCTGGGGTCGTTCCTGTCCCTGCTGACCGCGATCTCGTTCTACTCGATCTCGGTCTGGGTCAGCGGGGACGCCCTCGTCGGTGCCTCCACCCGCCTGTTCGGGACCGGCGACTCCGACCTGCTCCGCGGGGTCATCTACGCCGTCCTCGGCGCCCTGGTGATCGTCGTGGTGATCTACGGCTACCAGCTCATGCTGCTGGTCAACAAGGTCGTGGTCCTGGCCAACACCACGCTCATGCTGCTCGGCCTGGTGGCCTACGCCACGCTGTTCGACCCCGGCTACGACCCCGGCCCCGAGGCCTACGCGCTCGGCAGCTTCTGGCCGACCTTCGTGCTGTCGGCGCTGATCGTGATGGGCAACCCGATCAGCTTCGGCGCCTTCCTCGGCGACTGGTCCCGCTACATCCCGGCCGCCACCCGGCCCGCCCGGCTGCTCCGGGCCACCTTCCTCGGCCAGCTGGCGACCCTCGTGCCGTTCCTCTTCGGCGTGGGGACGGCGACGCTCGTGGCCGGCGAGGTCGACTACGTCTTCGCGCTCATCCAGGTCTCGCCGCTCTGGTACGCGGTCCTGCTGATGGTCGTGGCCTTCCTGGGCGGCATGTCGACCGGCGTGACCTCGCTGTACGGGACGGGCCTGGACTTCTCCTCGGTGTTCCCGCGTCTCAACCGGGTGCAGGCGTCGCTGTTCATCGGGACGCTGGCCTTCGCCTTCATCCTGGTGGGCCGGCTGGTGTTCGACCTGCTGGCCAGCGTGAACGCCTTCATCGGCGCCATCGTCATCTGCACGACGCCCTGGATGGTGATCATGATGATCGGCTACTGGGTGCGCCGCGGCCACTACTCGCCCGAGGACGTCCAGGTCTTCAACCAGGGCCGGCTCGGCGGGCGCTACTGGTTCAGCAGCGGCGTCAACTGGCGCGGCATGGCCGCCTGGATCCCGGCAGCGGTCGTGGGCCTGCTGTTCGCCAACTACCCACCGCTCATCGAGGGGCCGTTCCGCAACGCGGCGGGCGGGGTCGACGTCAGCCTGCCCATGTCGATCGGCCTGGCGGCGGTGGTCTACCTGGCCCTGCTGTTCGCCTTCCCCGAGCCCCGGTACGTCTTCGGCCCCGCGGGCCCGCGGCTGGTGCCCGCCAGGGAGGCTGCGATGCTGCCCGTGACCGACGACCCGCGCGCCTCCCTGCACCGCGCCGGCCGCCGCGCCGCCCTCGAGACCTCCCCGGAGCCGATCGACCGATGACCCAGCGCATCGTCCAGGACGGCCGCGTCGGCCAGGTGGACGCCACCGTCGTCCCCCGGTTCGCCGGTCCGCCCACCTTCGCCCGGCTGCCCCGGCTGGACGAGGTCTCCGACGTCGACGTCGCGATCGTCGGGGTGCCGTTCGACTCGGGGGTCAGCTACCGGCCGGGGGCCCGGTTCGGCCCCGCGCACGTGCGGGAGTCCTCGCGGCTGCTGCGGCCCTACAACCCGGCGCAGGACATCGAGCCCTTTGCCCGCGCGCAGGTCGTCGACGCCGGGGACCTCGCGGTCAACCCCTTCTCCATCGAGGAGGCGATCGGCCAGGTCCAGTCGGGCGCCGCCGCGCTGCTCGAGCGGGCCGGCCGGCTGCTCACGATCGGCGGCGACCACACCATCGCCCTGCCGCTGCTCCGTGCCCTGCACGCCGTGCACGGGCCGGTCGCCGTCGTGCACTTCGACGCGCACCTCGACACGTGGGACACCTACTTCGGCGCCGACCACACCCACGGGACCCCGTTCCGGCGGGCCTCGGAGGAGGGCCTGCTGGACCAGAGCGGGTGCGTGCACGTCGGGATCCGCGGTCCCCTCTACTCCGTCCGTGACCTCGTGGAGGACGCCGAGCTCGGGTTCCAGGTCGTGCACTCCCGGGAGGTCGACGACCTCGGCACCCGCGGCGTGGTCGAGCGCATCCGGGCCCGGGTGGAGGAGCGGCCGGTCTACGTCTCGGTCGACATCGACGTCCTCGACCCCGCCTTCGCCCCCGGGACCGGGACGCCCGAGGCCGGTGGTCTCACCAGCCGTGAGCTGCTCGCCATCCTGCGCGGCATCGCCGACCTCCACCTGGTCGGGGCCGACCTGGTGGAGGTCGCGCCCGTCTACGACCACGCGGAGATCACCGGCATCGCCGCCTCGCACGTCGCCTACGAGCTGGTCTCGGCCATGGCGGCACGGAGGTGACCGACGCCGCCGAGGAGGTGCGGCGGGCGGCGACCGCCCTCGTGTCGGCCTTCGGCAGCAGCGACGTGAACCGGTACCTCGCCTGCTTCCGCGAGGACGCCACGTTCCTGTTCCACGCCACCGACCGGCCGCAGGCCTCCCGGGAGGAGTACCGGCAGGAGTGGGCCTCGTGGGTCCGGGACGACGAGTTCCGGGTGCTCGGCTGCCAGTCCTCGGGCACGCACGTCCAGGTGCTCGGGGACACCGCCGTCCTGACCCACGCGGTGCACACCACGGTGAGCACCCGGGCCGGGCGGGAGGCACTGCGGGAGCGGGAGACGATCGTCTTCCACCGCGAGCCGTCCGGGCAGTGGCTGGCCGTCCACGAGCACCTGTCCCCCTCCCCGGGGACGGCGGGACAGCCAGGAGACGGAGGGGTAGCCGGGTCACGGGACCACCGGGCCGGCACGGGCCCGGGCGCCGGCCTCGCTGACGCCCAGCGGGCCGAGCCGGACGGGCACCGCGACGGCGACCTCGACGACCGCCCCGCCGCCGACCGCGCAGGCGGTCAGCCGGGCGCCGTTGGCACCGGCCACCTCCACGGCCGCGGCACACGCCCCTGGGTCGCCGCGGACGGCCCGCTCGGCCGCGGCCAGGGCGGCGAGGTCGGCGGCGGCGGTGGCCCGGTGCCGGCCGACCACCGCCGCCCCCACCAGCACCGCCGCCACCCCGATCGCGGCGAGGACGCCGGACAGGGCGACCACCCAGACCGTGGCCGACCCCCGCTCCCCCGCCAGCCGGGAGGACCGCCTCACCCCGCCTCCCCTGCGGTTCCGGGCTCGCGCTGGGCCACGGCGGAGGCCGACACCGGCACGCGCAGCGGCACCGGGCCCAGCGGCGCCACGTCGGCCACGACCGTGACGGTGACCGTGGCCCCGTCAGCGGAGACCGTGGTCGCCGCGCCCTGGGGGGCGGCGCGGCCGGCCAGGGCGGTCACCAGCGCGGTGTCCTCGCCGCGGGCGGCCGCCCGCGCTCCCTCGCGGGCGGCGTCGACGCAGCGCAGCTGCGCCCCGACGACGGTGACCGCGGCGACCGCGCCGGCGAGCACGAGGAGCAGCACGGGCAGCACGACCGCCGTCTCGGCCGTCACCATGCCGGCCTCACCGGCGAACCGGCCGGCGCGGCGCCGCCGGACCATCAGGACAGGGTGGCCAGCGCGTCGGCGACCAGGGCGCTGAGCCCGTCGACGACCGAGCCGCCGGTGACCACCCGGTAGAGGACGGCGGCGAAGGCGCAGGCCGCCACGGTTCCGACGGCGTATTCGGCGGTGCTCATCCCGGCCTCGCCGGCGGCCCGCACCTGGGCCCAGCGCGCTCTCAGCCCACCGGTCACCCGGTCCTCGGCCGGGACGTCGCAGTCGTCGGTCAGCTCCGCGCCGTCGGGGCGGGCCGTGCAGGGTCCGGTCACGGGATCTCCTCGGTGTCGGGCCCGCTCGCCGGGCCGGTGTGTCGACCCTCGTGGGATCCCCCGGGTGGGCACAGGCGTGGGCGGGATCTGTGGACGCCGTCGCCTGCTGTGGACACCGGCCCGGGCCTCAGCCGAAGACGTCGGCAGCGATGCCGAGCACCAGCGGCACCACGCCCAGGCACAGGAAGGCGGGCAGGAAGCAGGCCCCGAGCGGTGCCAGCACCCAGACCCCCGCCCGGCGGACGGCGGCGTCGGCGCGGCTGCGCTGCCCGGCACGGGCGTCAGACGCCAGCGACCGCAGCGCCGGGACGACGGCCGACCCCGATTCACCGGCCCGCACCAGGACCCGGCCCAGCACGGCCAGCTCGGCCGGGACGTCCGTCCACGCCCGCCGCGGTGGGGCCCCCAGCCGGTACAGGCCGGCCACCGTGGCCAGCTCCGGCCCGAGCCGGCCGGGGAGGGCGGTGGCCACCGCGACGAGTGCGCCGCCCACGGGCAGGCCCGCCTCCAGGCAGACCGCGAGCAGGTCGCAGGCGACCGGCAGGTCCTCCTCGGGCGGCGGGCCGGCCCGCGCATCCCCCTGGCCGCCGCGGCGCAGCAGCCGCTCACCGCCGACCGCGACCAGCCCGGCCACGACCACGCCGGTCACACCGCCGACCAGCAGCCCGGCGGCCAGGCCGGCCGCACCGGCGAGCAGCCACCGCCGGCGCGCGTCGGCGGGCCCGGACGGTGCGGCTGCGCGGGACCCGTCGTCCCGGGCGGCCAGCCACCGGGCCCGGACGGCGACCGGCGACCGCACCGGCCAGCAGAGCAGCGCAGCGGTCAGCAGGAGCGCCACCACGGCGGCGCTCACCGCACGGCCCGGCGGACCAGCCGCGCCGACCAGGCCAGCCCGGCGACCTCGAGCCCGACCCCGGCCACCAGCAGCACCTGACCGGTCCCCGTGGTCGTCAGCACCCGCCACGGGTCGGCGCCCACGCCGCCGCCCATCACCAGCCCGAGGACGGGGAGCCCGGCGAGCAGCGCCGCGCTGGCCTGCGCCCCGGCGGTGGCCGAGCGCAGCTCCAGCCGCTGACGGGACCGGGCGCGCAGGTCGTCCTCCACCGCACCGACGACGGCGGTCAGGGAACACCCGGTGCGTGCGCTCAGCCGTGCCGCCGCCGCCACCCGGCCCAGTGCCCGCCCGAGCTCGTCGGCGTCCTCCGCCCGGCCGGCGCCGTCCTCCGGGACCCGCACCGCCCGGGCCAGCGCCCGGCCGCTGTCATCGTCCGCGCAGGCGGCGACGGCGGCCCGGGTGGCCTCGTCCAGCGAGCGGCCGCTGCGCAGCTCCGCGCCCAGGGCGGTCAGCGCCTCGACCAGCGCAGCCAGCCTCGCCTCCTCCTGCGCGCCGGTCCGGCGGCGCAGCTCGGCGCGGGCGGCAAGAGCCGCGCAGCCCCCGGCGAGGGCCGCGACCAGCGGGGTGCTGACCAGCCCGGCGACCGCGGCAGCCGACGCGGCGGCGACCACCGGGAGCGGGACCGTGGCCGGCACGCGGGGACCGGCGTCCGCACGCCAGGTCAACGACCGGCGGCGCTCCCGCCGGAGAGCCCCGGGCCCCGGCCACAGCAGCAGTGCGGCGGCGAGGAGCAGCAGCCCGCCGGTCACCCGTGCCCCGCCGACAGCAGCTCGGCCAGCTGCCGTTCAGCCGGGCAGGGGCCGCCGTCGACCCGCCAGCCGGCCTCCACGACGACGAGGTCCCCGGCGCGGCGCACCACGCCGACCTCCTCGACCCGCCGCCCCGACGGCGTCCGGCGCAGGTGCACCACCGCGGACAGGGCCGCGGCCGCCTGGCTGTGCACGGCGAGCCGGTCCAGGCCGGCGGCCACGCCGAGCGCCTCGAGCCGCGCCGGGACCTCGGCCGGCCGGTTCGCGTGCAGGGTGCCGCAGCCGCCGTCGTGGCCGGTGTTGAGCGCGGCGAGCAGGTCGGTCACCTCGGAGCCGCGCACCTCGCCCACCACGAGCCGGTCGGGCCGCATCCGCAGCGCCTGGCGGACCAGGTCGCGCAGCCGCACCTCGCCGACGCCCTCCACGTTGGGCGGCCGGGTGGCCAGCCGGACGACGTGCGGGTGTGCCGGCACCAGCTCCGGGGCGTCCTCGCAGAGCACCAGCCGCTCGCCGGAGGGGACGAGGCCGAGCAGCGCGGACAGCAGCGTCGTCTTGCCCGAGCCGGTACCGCCGGTGACCAGGAAGGCCAGCCGGGCGTCGACCAGCGCCTGCAGCAGCTCGCCGGACGCCCCCGGGAGGGCGCCGCGCACGGCCAGGTCGGTGAAGGACAGCGAGGCCCGGCGGAGCACCCGCAGGGACAGGCAGGTGCCGCTCCCCGACACCGGCGGCAGCACCGCGTGCAGCCGGGTGCCGTCGGGCAGGCCGGCGTCCACCCACGGCGCAGCGTCGTCGAGCCGCCGGCCGGCCGCGGCCGCGAGGCGGACGGCCAGGCGGCGCACCGCGTCCTCGTCCGGGAAGCGCACCAGCGTGCGCTCCAGGCCGCCGCCGCGGTCGACCCACACCTGGTCCGGCCCGTTGACCAGCACGTCGCTCACGCCGGGCTCGCGGAGAAGCGGCTCCAGCGGACCGGCGCCGGCCAGCTCGTCGACCGCGTCGCGGACCGCCCGCAGGACGTCGTCGTCACCGAGCAGGCCGCCGGACTCCTCCCGCACCAGCGCCGCGACGGCGGCCCGCGTCGGG
>DASQNB010000033.1:0-2945 GCA_035645175.1 Geodermatophilus sp. | reverse complement strand
AGCAGGCCGGCGTGCTGGTCGGTGTCGACGGTGCCCGGCAGCTCCTGGTCGGCCTGCTGCGCCTTGGCGTCGTCGCCCTGGTTGCGGAGGAGCTCGAGGATCTGGTTCTTGTCGATCTGCATGAGCAAGCCCTACCCGCATCCCGCGGGTCCACGCGACTCACGACGCCGAGAGCACGATCCGGTCGGGCCGGACGACGACGGCGGCCGCCCGGCCGCGGCGCAGCCACGCGGTGAGCGCTCCGGAGACGTCGGCGACCTCGACCTCCGGGCCGCCCTCCGGCCGCACCGCCAGGCGCCCGGGAGCGAGCAGCCGCAGCCGCGCCGTCCCGTCCCCGAGGACGTCGTCCACCGGCACCTCCCGGCCATCCACCAGCACCGGAGCGCGGGGCAGCACCGTGCCGGCCAGCCGCCGGCCGGCCGGACCGCGGCGCACCACCAGCGGACCGCGGCGCAGCGGCGGGGTGCGGCTGTCGGTGGCGAAGCGGGCGACGGCGGGCACCCGGCCCACCCCCGCCAGCACCGCGCGCCGCAGCACCGCGGCACCCCGGCCGCCACCGGTCATCAGCCGGCCGAGCAGCAGCGCCAGCCGCACCATCGCCCGCGCGTGCGGCTCGCGCTCGGCCCGGTGGGTGTCGAGCAGCCGCTCGGGCGCCGTCCCGGCCAGCACGGCGGCGAGCTTCCACGCCAGCTGGTGGACGTCGCGCAGGCCCAGCCCGAGGCCCTGGCCGATGAACGGCGGGGTGAGGTGGGCGGCGTCCCCGGCCAGCAGCACCCGGCCGGCCCGCCAGCGGTCGGCCACCTGCGCCCGGTAGACGTACTCGGCGACGCGCACCACCTCGGCGTCCGCCGCCCCGTACGGCGCCAGCAGCTCGGGCAGCCGGGCGGCCAGGTCGTCGCGGGTCTCCCCGGGCAGCAGGCGGAACTCGACGCGGTAGCGGTCGCCGGCGACCGGCATCGCGGTCGCGGCCCGGTGCGGGTCGCACACCTGGTGCACCCCGGGCCACAGCGGCAGCGGCTCGGCCGAGCGCAGGTCGGCCACCAGCCAGCGGTCGGGCCGGCCGAGGTCGCGCATCCGCGCGCCGATCAGCTGCCGCACGGTCGAGTTCGCACCGTCGCAGCCGAGCACCGCCTCGGCCCGCACCCGCGACTCGGCGCCCGACCCCCGGTCGCGGACGGTCAGCGTCACGACGCCGTCCTGGGTCAGGTCCACGAGCTCGCAGCCGGTGCGCAGCTCGATCCCCACCGAGCGGCGGACGGCGGCCAGCAGCAGCTCCTCGAGGTCGGGCTGGGAGAACATCGACGCCTGCGGCCAGCTGTGCGGTCCGGACGACGACGAGCGGGCGAACTCGGCGAGCACCCGCCCGTGCCCGTCGAGCAGCCGCAGCCCCCGCATCGGCCGGCTGACGGCCAGGAACCCGTCGGCGACCCCGGCGTCGGCCAGGGCACGCAGTGCCTCGTCGTCCAGGTGCACCGCGCGCGGCAGGCCATAGGGCGCGGACTGCCGCTCCAGCACCACCACCGGCAGGCCGCGGCGGGCGAGCAGCAGCGCCGCGGTCAGCCCCACCGGCCCGGCGCCGACGACGACCACCGGGCTCCCCGTCACGGCGCCACTGTCCCAGCAGGCGCACCGGGGGGTAGCGGAGACGTTGCGGTCGATTTCCCTTCGGTGTGACCCACGCCATACCGTGGCCCGCAGGGCCGCGCGCTGTGCCGGCCAGAGACGAGGAGGCCTCCGTGCCCGTCAACACCCGTGGAGCGATCCTGCGCTCCGCCCCCGGCAAGTACGAGGTCGTGGACTTGATCGCCGACGACCCGCGCCAGGGCGAACTCCAGGTCAAGCTGGCGGCGTCCGGCATGTGCCACTCGGACGACCACATCGCCACCGGTGACATGCGGGTCGGCCACTACCCGTTCCTGGGCGGCCACGAGGGCGCCGGCGTCGTGACGGCGGTCGGTCCCGGCACCCCCGGGTTCGCGGAGGGCGACCACGTCGTCTTCTCGTTCCTCCCCGGCTGCGGCCGGTGCCGCTACTGCGCCAACGGTCAGCAGTACATCTGCGACTCGGGCGCCAACCTGCTGATCGGCTCGCGCTGGGACGACGCGGAGAGCTTCCGCTTCACCACCACGGACGGCACGCCGGTCGGCCAGATGTGCGGCCTGGGCACCTTCGCCGAGGTGACCACGGTCGACGTCCGCTCGACGGTGAAGATCCCCGACGACATCCCGCTGGACGTGGCCTGCCTCGTCGGCTGCGGCGTCGGCACCGGCTGGGGGACCGCGGTGCAGGCCGGCGAGGTCAAGGCCGGTGACACGGTGATCGTCATGGGCATCGGCGGCATCGGCATCAACGCGGTCCAGGGTGCCGCGCACGCCGGGGCGAGCCACGTCATCGCCGTCGACCCGGTGGCGTTCAAGCGCGAGAAGGCCATGGAGCTGGGCGCGACGCACGCCTTCGGCAGCATCGAGGAGGCCGCCGAGTTCGGCCGCAGCGTCACCAACGGCCAGGGTGCGGACAAGGCACTGGTCACCGTCGGCGTGCTGAAGGGCGAGCACGTCGCCCAGGCGTTCGAGGCCATCGGCAAGGGAGGGCGTGTCGTCATCACCGGTCTCGGCGACCTCACCGACGTGGGCATCCCGATCAACCCCAGCATGATGGCGCTGTTCACCAAGGAGATCCGCGGCGCCCTGTTCGGCGACCAGAACCCCAGCGCCGACATGCTGAAGATGCTGCGGCTCTACCAGGAGGGCAAGATCAAGCTCGACGAGCTGATCACCAAGCGGTACAAGCTCGACGAGATCCAGCAGGGCTACGAGGACATGCACGCCGGCAAGAACATCCGCGGCGTCATCGTCTACGAGTAGGCCCACCGTCGCACCGGGGCGTCCCTCGCCGAGGGGCGCCCCGGTCGCGCGTCCAGCGAGGAGCACCGTGAGCACACCCAC
>DASQNB010000032.1:0-8651 GCA_035645175.1 Geodermatophilus sp. | reverse complement strand
AGCGCCGCGGCCGGCAGCCGGAAGTTGCGGACGACGACGTTGGCGAAGAACGCGATCGCGCAGACGACCGCCGCGAAGACCAGGATCGTCTTGGCCGGCAGCAGCGCGTTGACGTCGGTGTAGCTGGCGCCGGTGAACAGGTCGCCGCGGTCGGAGAAGACCAGCGCGTAGCGGTCCAGCCAGTAGGCGACGGCCTTGAGCGCGACGAACAGGCCCAGCAGCACCGACAGCTGGATCATCGCTGCGCCGGTGAGCTTCTGCCCCGGGGTCTGCAGCCGCAGGCCGCCGAACACGTAGTGGGTCAGCAGCGAGCCGATCAGCGCCAGGATCACGATGGCGAACCCGAAGCTCAGCAGCAGCCGGTAGAAGGGGTAGTCGAAGACGAAGAACGAGATGTCCAGGCCGAACTGCGGGTCGGACTGGCCGAAGTCGGTGCTGTTGCGGAACTGCAGCCAGGTCTCCCAGCTGCCCTGCGCGGTGAACCCGGCGAACAGGCCGAGCACGACGGCGACCGAGGTGATCACCAGCGTGCGGCGCGGCTCGATCGACTGCCGGTAGCGCTCGAGGTTCTGCTGCTCCAGCGACATCGGCCGGAACGTCGGGCGGAAGCGGTAGGCCAGGTAGATGGCCAGGGCGGTGAGCCCGCCGGTGGCCACGCCGGCCACGGCGAACAGCAGGACGCGGGTCTGCAGCTCGGTCCAGAAGACCTCGGTGTACCCGGTCTCGTCGAACCAGAGGTAGTCGACGTAGACGTTCGTGAGCGTCCCGATGGCGGTGAACAGCACCAGCAGGACGGCGATGGCCCCGATGACCACCTTCGCGCGCCGCGACAGTGCCGGCACGGACACGGGGGGCCGCATGGCCACGAGGGTCTCCTTCAGTCGCGGTCGTGGCGGAACGCCACGGACGGTGCCGGCCACGGGCGGTCGGGCCGGCCCGGTTCGGGCCCCCGGGCGCCGATCCGGTCGCCCAGACCAACGCTCGGGGCGGCTCGGGGTTCCCCGCCCGCCCGCCCCGTGCCGCCAGCTTCCCCCACCGGGGGCCGCCGGTGTCGCCGGGGCGGCGTCAGCAGGACTGCGGCGTCCGTCCGGCGCGCAGGTCCTCGAGCGCGGTGAGGGCGTCGTCCAGGTCCGCCACCCGCGCGAGGGTCAGGTCCGGCTGCGGTGCGGCGAGGGCCTCGGCGCAGTTGTCGGCCGGGACGAGGAACAGCTCGGCGCCGATCTCGCCGGCGGCGATCATCTTCAGCTGGATGCCGCCGATCGGGCCGACCTCGCCGTCGGCGTCGATCGTGCCGGTGCCGGCCACCGTGGCGCCGCCGGTCAGGTCGGTCTCACCGACCAGGTCGAGGATGCCGAGGGTCAGCATGAGCCCGGCCGAGGGACCGCCGACGTCCTCCACGGCGATGTCGACGTCGAACGGCGCCGCGGGCTGCTCGCGGACCAGCACGCCCAGCAGTGAGCCCTCGCGCTCCTCGGCGTCGGCCGGGGTCTCGCCGTCGGCCGCGTCGGCGGCGGACCGGGTCGTGATGGTCGCGGTCCCGGGCTCCCCCAGGCGCGTGTACGCGACGGTCACCGGAGTGCCGCCGGGGATCGACCGCAGGACGGCGTCCAGCGTCTCGAGGTCGGGCGTCGGCCGGCCGTCGATGCTCTCGATCGCGTCGCCCTCCTGCAGCTCGCCCTCGGCGGGCGAGCCCTCGGACAGCCCGCGGACGACGACCTTCACCGGGTAGCCGAGCTCGGCCAGCGCCACGGCCTCGGCCGCCTCCTCGGAGGTGAGGAAGGCCTGCCGGTTGGCCTCGCGGGTCTCCTGCTCGGACCGGCCCGGGGGGTAGACGGTCTCCTCGGGGACGACGCTGACCTCGTCGTCGAACCAACCCTGCACCGCCTCGACCAGGCTGAGCCCGGCGCGGCTGACGCCGACGGTGGTGAGCGTCAGCTCCCCCTCGATCTCGTTCCGCTCGCGGCCCTCGACCGTGATGATCGGCTCGCCGTCGATCTCGCCGAGGGTGTTGAAGGTCGGTCCGGGCACCTGC
Source organism: Geodermatophilus sp. (assembly GCA_035645175.1). Lineage (GTDB taxonomy): Bacteria > Actinomycetota > Actinomycetes > Mycobacteriales > Geodermatophilaceae > Geodermatophilus. Next base: position 6,619 of record DASQNB010000032.1, on the reverse strand, counting down.
GCGACGTAGGGCACCGGCACCGCCGCACCGAACACGCCGAAGACCACCAGCAGCACGACACCGACGCTGAGGACGGCCATCCGACGGGTCACGACCGGCGAGCTTAGGAGAAGGGCCCCCTGCCCCCCGCCGCTCGCGAGCTCGCGGCGGGACCCTGCAGGGGGCCGCCTGCCCGTTGCCGGCGGCGGGGCCCTGCGGGGAGGCCGTCCGCGCAGGGCGTAGCGGGGCGCCCTGCAGGAGGGCCGGCGGGGAGATCACGCGTCTACCGTGGGGGCATGAGCGACGTCCCCTTCGGCTTCGGCCTCCCCGACCGCGACCCCGAGCGTCGCGACCAGTCCGGGTCCGGCGGGGCCGACGACCCGTTCGGACTTGGAGCCCTCTTCGGCGGCGGCGCCGCTGGTGCGGGGACGCCGGAGGACCTGCTGGCCAAGATGCCGCTGTTCGCCGAGCTGCAGAAGCTGATGACCTGGTCCGGCGGGCCGGTCAACTGGGACCTCGCGCGGCAGGGCGCGATCAGCTCACTGGCCGCCGGGTCGCAGCCGACCTCCGAGGCCGAGCGGACCGCCGTCGCCGACGCCCTGCGCCTGGCCGACCTGTGGCTCGACCCGGTCACCGAGCTGCCCTCCGGCGTGGACCGGCCGCTGGCCTGGTCCCGGGTGGAGTGGGTGGAGCAGACGCTGCCCGCGTGGAGCAGCCTGATCGACCCGCTCGCCGAGCGCGTGGTCGGCGCCATGACCAGCGCGCTGCCCGCCGAGGCGGCCGCGATGGCCGGCCCGCTCGCCGGGATCATGGGCCGGATGGGCGGGCTGATGTTCGGCGCCCAGGTCGGCCAGGCCCTCGGCCGGCTCTCCGGCGAGGTCCTCACCAGCGGCGAGATCGGCATCCCGCTGGCCCCGGCCGGCGCCGGCGTCCTGCTGCCGCAGAACGTCGCCGAGTTCGCCGCCGGTCTCGACCGCCCGGCCGACGAGGTGCGGCTGTTCCTGGCACTGCGTGAGGCCGCCACCCAGCGGCTGTTCGTCCACGTGCCGTGGCTGCGCCAGCAGCTGCACGACGCGGTCCACGCCTACGCGCGCGGCATCCACGTCGACCGCGAGGCCATCGAGCGCGGCATCAACGAGGCGATGGGTTCGATGGGCGGGATCGACCCGACCAACCCCGAGGGCATCCAGGCGCTGCTGGGCAGCGGGCTGCTCGAGCCGGAGGAGACCCCCGAGCAGCAGGCGGCGCTGCGCCGGCTGGAGACGCTGCTCGCGCTCGTCGAGGGCTGGGTCGACAGCGTCGTGGCCGCGGCCGCCGGCGACCGGCTGCCCGGGCACGGGGCGCTGGCCGAGACCATGCGCCGTCGCCGCGCCTCCGGTGGCCCGGCCGAGCAGACCTTCGCCACCCTGGTCGGCCTGGAGCTGCGGCCCCGGCGGCTGCGCGACGCGGCCACCGTGTGGGGCGCGATGGTCCAGCAGCACGGCAGCACCGAGCGCGACCGGCTGTGGTCGCACCCGGACCTGCTCCCGACGTCGGAGGACCTGGACGAGCCGCTGGACTTCGTCGCCCGCCAGGGTGCCGACGACGAGCTGCGCGCCCTCACCGCCGACGACGCCCAGGAGAAGCCTGGGCAGGAGCCCGGCGAGAAGGGCGACGAGCAGGGCTGAGCCCACGGCGAGCCGGACGGCACCCGGCGGCGGTGTCGGTCGGTGGGCCGACGTCGTCCCCTCAGTCGACGAGGTCGTCGTCCTCCGCGGGCGGGGTGCCGTGCGAGGTGCCCAGGTCGACGCCCTCGAGGAAGCCGCGCGCCCGCTCGGCCCGCGGATAGCGCGCCACCAGCGACCAGAAGCGCGCGTTGTGGCTGGGCTCGAGCAGGTGCACCAGCTCGTGCACGAGCACGTAGTCGACGACGTACTCGGGCATCGCGCGCAGCCGGCTGGACAGCCGGATGGTGCGGTCGGCCGGCGTGCACGACCCCCAGCGCCGGTTCTGGTTGTCCACCCACCGGACGCTGGCCGGCTGCGGCACCCCGTCGAGGTGCGCCGCGGACAGGGCGCGCGCCCGGGCCATCAGCTCGTCGTCCCCACCGAGGGACCGGCGGCGCCGCTCCTCGCGGGTCTGCAGCTTGGCCACCATCTGCGCCACCCAGCGCTGCTCCTCCGCGGGGCTGAAGGCCGCCGGGATGAGCACGACCGTGCGCCCGGACTCCCGGTAGGCGGTCACCGTCCGCCGCCGCCGGTTGCTGCGCCGTACCTCGACGTCCCCCACGGGCAGCGTGGCGCCCGCCGACCGGTCGGCGGGGACGGCACGCGAGCGCAGCCGGTCCTCTCGCACCGAGGGGGCGGGGACGCGGCAACGCTGGGTGTCGGGAGGCGTTCCAGGCACGGGGGAACCGTAGTTCCCTGGTCGGCGGCCCGCTCCGGCGGCCACACCAGCACGGGCCGCATGTCGCACGGACGGTGGACACGACCCCGCCCGGTCCGGGGACGGGCCCCACGGGACGCCGTCCACAACGGGAGGAACCGGTGTTCCCGCAGGTCGGACGGCGCGTCGCCGGCCACCTGACGACGCCGTCCGCACGGCTGTCCCCCGGCCGCACACAGCGACACGCCACTGGTTCCCCACGTGCTCCACAGGGCTGTCCACAGGCTGTGGGCAACGCGGCGGGACCGGACCGCCGTCGCGCCGGAGCCGCCGTGCACCCCGGGTAGCGTTCCGGGCGACGGCGCCCCGCGGGGGACGCCGAGCGGACCCGAGACGAGGAGGCACCGTGGCGGAGAGCTACAACGGCTACTGCGTGAAGTGCAAGGAGAAGCGGGACTTCGACGGTGAGGTCAAGGTCAGCGACTCCGGCCGCCGCATGGCACAGGGCACCTGCCCGGTCTGCGGCACCAAGATGAACCGGATCCTCGGCAAGGCCTGAGAGAGGACCACCCTTCCCCCCACGCCTCGGAGAAGGACCCCGCCCTCCCCGCCCTTCGCACGCTCAGGGCGGGGCCTGAGACGGGGCCGGCGGGACCCCTGGAGGGTGGCCGTTCCAGTACGTCACCAGGCTCGCCGCGGGACCCGGGGGCCGCGGACGGCGGTGCCCGCACGGCGGGCGCCGCCGTTCGCCGTCCCGGGCCTGTGGACGGACGGAGCGGATCGGTCTGTCGCGCTGGCACCCTGCCCGGGTGGCCGACACCGCACACCCCCTGCTGCCTCCCGGCGTCCCGCTGCTGCACCTGCGCCGGCCCGGCGGCGGCGAGGACGTCCAGGTCGGTGGCGCCGACTCCGCCGACGGGCTGCTCGTCTCCCCCGGCGCGGCCGGGCTCACCACCCTGCTGCGCGGACTGGACGGCCGACGCACGCAGCGCGCGGTCCTCGCCGAGGCCACCCGCGCCGGCCACGACCCCACGGCGGTGACCGCCGTGCTCGACGGGCTGCGCTCCACCGGCCTGCTCGTCGACCTGGACCCCGGGGACCTGCTGGCCTCCGACGCCGGGCCGGCCGCCGCGGCCCGGACCCGCACCGAGCTGCCCACCGCGATCGGCCGGGCCTCCGGCGCGCGCTGGCGCGCCCGGCGGGCCGCGACGCTCGTCGTCGACGGCGCGACGCGGGTGGGCGTGCCGCTCGCCGCGGTGCTGGCCGCGAGCGGTGTGGGCCGGGTGAGCGTGCGGGACGACGGGCTGACCGCGGCCGGGGACGCCGTCGTCGGTGGGCTGGGCGCCGAGGACGAGGGCCGCCCGCGCACGCTGGCCGCCGCCGACGCCGTCCGCCGGGCCAGCCCGCTGACCGACCTGCGCCCTCTCCCCGCCGGCAGCCCGGCCGACCTGGTGGTCCTCACCCGGCCGTGGGCCGCCTCCGACCCGCTCGCCGCCGACCTGCAGCGCCGCGGGGTGCGGCACCTGGTGGCGACCGTTCGCGGGGAGACCGGCGTCGTGGGCCCGCTGGTGGTCCCCGGCGCGACCGGCTGCCTGCGCTGCGCGGACCTGCACCGCCGGGACGCCGACCCGCGGTGGCCGGCGCTGGCCGCCCAGCTCACCGCGGGAGAGGCGTCACCCGGCGGCGCCACGGTGACCTGCCTGGCGACCGCGGTGACGGCGGCCGTGCAGGTCCTGGCGCTGATCGACGGCACCGACGCCCCGGTCACCGTCGGGGCGACGCTGGAACTCCGCCCGCCGGACCTGCTCCCCCGCACCCGCCGGTGGCCCGTGCACCCCGGCTGCGGCTGCGTCCCCGGGGTCGACGACGGTGCCGCTCCTGCCTCTGCCAGCGGCGAACCCGCGGATCGGGGGACAATGGGCGCGTAGTGCGCTTCCGGGCCCGGACGGGGCCGGTGCCGCCGCGACCGCGGACCACTGACCGCCGAGGAGGGCACGTGAGCGAGCCTGCGAGCTCACGCAGAAGCACAGCAGCGCGCACGTGGCCGACGAGCGCCAGCGAGGGGGTCGCGTGACCGAGCCTGACCGGGGGATGCCGCGAGGCTCGGTCTCCCGGACCGCACGCCTGGCGTCGCTGCCGCTGGGGGCGGCCGGGCGGGCCACCCTGGGCATCGGCAAGCGGCTGTCCGGCCGCGATGCCGACGCGGTCAACGCGGAGCTGCAGCAGCGCACCGCCGAGCAGCTGTTCGCCGTCCTGGGTCAGCTCAAGGGCGGGGCGATGAAGCTCGGGCAGACGCTGTCGGTGTTCGAGGCGGCCGTGCCCGAGGAGGTCGCCGCGCCGTACCGCGACGCGCTGGTCAAACTGCAGGCGGAGGCGCCACCGATGCCGGTGCGCACCGTGCACGCGGTGCTGGCCCAGCAGCTGGGCGGCCGGTGGCGGGAGCGGTTCCGGGACTTCGACGACGACCCGGCGGCCGCGGCCAGCATCGGGCAGGTCCACCGCGCGACCTGGCGGGACGGCCGGGACGTCGCCGTGAAGATCCAGTACCCCGGCGCGGCCACCGCCCTGATGGCCGACCTGAACCAGCTGGCCCGCTTCGCCCGGCTGTTCGCCGCGCTCTTCCCCGGCATGGACGTCAAGCCGCTGATCACCGAGCTCAAGGCCCGAGTGGTCGAGGAGCTGGACTACGGCATGGAGGCCGACGCGCAGCGGACCTTCGCCGCCGCCTACGCCGACGACCCGCAGATCGTCGTCCCCCGGGTGGTGGCCAGCGCGCCGAAGGTCATCGTCTCCGAGTGGCTCGAGGGGACGCCGCTGTCCAAGGTGATCGCCTCGGGCAGCCGCGAGGAGCGCGACCGCGCCGGGCACATGCTCGCGGTGCTGCACTTCTCCGGCCCCCAGCGGGCCGGGCTCCTGCACGCCGACCCGCACCCGGGCAACTTCCGGCTGACCCCCGACGGCCGCTTCGGGGTCATCGACTTCGGCGCCACGGCACGGCTGCCCGACGGGCACCCCGAGCCGATCGGCCGGCTGGTGCGCTGGGCGCTGGAGGGACGGGCCGACGACGTCCTGGCCGACCTGCGCACCGAGGGGTTCATCCGCCCCGGCATCGAGGTCGACGCGCAGGGGGTGCTCGACTACCTGCTGCCGCTGCTGGAGCCGATCCGGCAACCGCGCTTCCACTTCACGCGGGCGTGGATGCAGGAGCAGGCCGCCCGCATCGCCGATCCGCGCACCGAGGCCAACCGGCTGGGCCGGATGCTCAACCTGCCGCCGGCCTACCTGCTCATCCACCGGGTGACCATCGGGTCGATCGGCGTGCTCTGCCAGCTGGACGCGTCCGACGACTACCGCGGCGTGGTCGAGGAGTGGCTGCCCGGCTTCACCGGCTGAAGAAGGACCCCTGCCCCCACCTGGCCCCGTCCAGGGCACCGCCGGCCCCGTCCAGAGGCTCGCCGCGAGCCTGCGAGCGGTGAGGAGGACGGGGTCCTCTTACGAGGGATGGGAGGACGGGGTCCTTCCACCTGCAGGGGGCCGGCGGTGCCCGGGAGAGGCCGGGTCCGGACGCACGGAACGTCCGGACCCGGCCCGGTCGGGCGGCGGCGCGGATCGCGCCGCCGCAGGGGGTCGCCGTCAGCGGACGGCGGCGCTGGCCCGGGCCGCACGCCGCGTCGCGTACTCGGCGCGCCGCGCCCAACGGCGGGCGGCCCGCAGCCGGCGGGCGCGCGCGGCGGCGTCGGCCTCGGCGCGCAGGCTGCGCAACCGGTCGACGGCCATGTCGTACTCGAAGCTGTACACGTCAGGTCCTCACGTCGTCGTGGGTGGCCCGCTCCTCGGCAGACCCGTACTGATGAGCTCGTACGGCCCCCTGCAGGGACCCACCGCGAACGTGCGAGCGCTGGGGGCAGGGGGTCCTTCACGCCACCTTGCGGGGACGTCCCCGCGGGCGCTTGCGCGGGATGACCACACCCCGCTCGAAGATCTCCCCGCCCCAGACGCCCCACGGCTCGCCGCGGTCCAACGCGCCGGCCAGGCAGGCGTCGCGGACCGGACAGTCCGCACAGCGGACCTTGGCCTCCTCCAGCCCTGCCGGGGTCTCGGCGAACCACAGGTCGGGGTCGGTCCGGCACGGCAGGGGACGCCGGACCGGTGCCGGCGCCAACGGGGGCGCCGGCCGTCGGGGAAGGGGGCCACCGCCGGTCCGGGGGAGCCCGGTTCGACGGTGGTGGGTCAGACGGTCGGCCGTCGACTGCACTGCCGCTCCTCCTCGTACTCG
>DASQNB010000031.1:0-3562 GCA_035645175.1 Geodermatophilus sp. | reverse complement strand
GACCGAACTCCGTGCACAGCCGCCGCCACAGCCCCTCGCTGCCACAGGACAGCTGCACGCTGCCGCCGCCGGCGCAGTGGAACAGCCCGTAGGGGGCGATCGAGGGGTGGTGGTTGCCCTGCGCCCGGTTGACCTGGCCGGCCACGGTGTACGCCGTCCCCTGGTAGGCGTGCACGCCGATGACGGCGGCCAGCAGCGAGGTCCGCACCACCTGGCCGCGGCCGGTGCGCTCGCGCTCCAGCAGCGCGGCCACCACCCCGTACGCGCCGTACATGCCGGCCAGCAGGTCGCTGATCGGGACGCCGACCTTCTGCGGGTCCTCGGGGCCCGCGCCGGTCAGCGACATCAGCCCGCCCTCGCCCTGGGCGATCTGGTCGTAGCCGGCCCGGCCGCCCTCGGGACCGTCGTGACCGAAACCGCTGATCGCCAGGGTGACCAGCCGGGGGTTGAGCTCGGTGAGGACGTCGGTGCCGAAGCCGAGCCGGGCCAGCGTGCCGGGCCGGAAGTTCTCCAGCAGCACGTCGGCGCGGCGGACGAGCTCGGTGAGCAGTGCCTTGTCGCCGTCGTCCTTGAGGTCGAGGGTGACCGACTCCTTGTTGCGGTTGGCGGAGAAGAAGTAGGTCGACTCCCGCCCGCCGTCGGGGGTGTCGACGAACGGCGGCCCCCAGCCGCGGCTGTCGTCGCCACTGCCGGGGGTCTCCACCTTGATGACACGGGCGCCGAGGTCGCCGAGCATCATCCCGGCGTGCGGGCCGGCGAGGGCGCGGGTGAGGTCGACGACGAGGACGCCGTCCAGCGGTCCGGGCACGAGTGTTGCTCCTTCGGGTTCTAGAGCCAGCCGGGGACGACGAAGACCAGCCAGGCCAGCAGCGGTCCGACGGCCACGACGATCGCGGCGTAGGCGAGGATCTGCTTGTAGAAGCGGTCCTTGTCGACGTCCTGTGCGTTGGCGAGCACCAGGGCGCCGTTGGTCGAGAACGGGCTCACGTCGACGATCGTCGAGGCCACCGACAGCGCCACCACCACGCCGACGGCGCTGATGGCCCCGGACTCCAGGAACGGCACCGCGAGCAGGATGGCGACGCCGATGATCGCGGTCGAGGAGGCGAAGGCCGAGACGACGCCGCCGATGTAGGCCAGCAGCAGGGCGATGAGCAGCGGCACGCCGAGGCCGATCACCGCGTCGCCGACGTAGTCGATCGTGCCGGCCTCCTCCAGGACGAAGACGAAGGTCAGCACACCGGCGATGAGCAGGACGGTCGACCAGCTGATCTGGGCGACCGCCCCCTTGTGCTGCTGCGCGGAGAACAGCGCCAGGACCACGGCCACGGAGATGGCGACGAACCCGATGTCCAGGTCGAAGGCGAGGGCGAGGACGGCGACCACCACGAGCCCGACCAGCGTGAGGACCTGCTCGAGGGAGACCGGGCGGGGCTGGTCGGGGTGGACGTGCTCGTCGTCGTCCCCACCCACTCCCGGGCCCGGTGCGGCGCCGTGTCCGCGCACGAGCGTCCCGTGCGCGTGCTCGGTGTGGGCCAGCGGTTCGGCGGCGACCTTCCGGCCGATCAGCTGGCGGCCGCCGAGGACGACGAAGAGCACCACCGCGATGGCCAGGTTGAAGACCAGCGCCCCCAGGAAGACCGCCAGCGGGCTGCTCGGCAGCCCCGCGTCCTCGACGATGGTGTTCACCGTGACGCCGTAGACGCTGATCGGCGAGAAGCCGCCGCCCTGGGCGCCGTGGATGACCATCATGCCCATGAGCAACGGGCTGATCCCGTGGCGGGCGGCGAAGGTGAGGGCGATCGGCGCGATGATGGCCACGGCCGCCGGGGACAGCGCGCCGATGGCGGTGAGCACCGCGGTGACGAAGAACATGATCCAGGGGATGGCGGCGACGTGACCGCCGACGAGCTTGACCGCCCCGCGGACCAGCAGGTCGACCGTGCCGTTGTTCTGCGCGATCGCGAACAGGTACGTGACGCCGATCAGCGTCAGGACGAGGCCTGCGGGGAAGCCGCCGATGATGTCGTCGGTGGACAGCCCGACGGACAGCGTGCCGACGAGGAACGCGGCCACGAAGGCCAGCGCACCCATGTTGATGGGCAGGAACGTCGCGATCGCGAAGATCGCGACGAGCGCCAGGATGGTGACGATCTCCGGTGACACGGACGGCTCCTACGGCGTCGGAGGGGCGGAGAGACCGGGGCCACTCTCTCAGTGACCCCGGACCCCGGCTCGCCGGGATCAGCCCAGGTCCTGCCAGCCCCCCGAGGGGGTCACCACCGCGGTGACCCGCCGGTCGTGCGGTTCCACCGGCAGCTCGTCGACCAGCTCGTCGTCGAAGGCGAGGGCGACCAGCCGGGCGTCGGGCCGGACGTGCCGCAGCGCGCGGTCGTAGTAGCCCCCGCCGCGGCCCAGGCGGACCCCGCTCCGGTCCACCGCCACGGCGGGGACGACGACCACCTCGGCGGTGCCGATCGCCGTGGGCCCCAGCCGCGGCCCGACCGGCTCCAGCAGCCCGAAGCGGCCCGGGGCCAGCCGGCCGGTGTCCACCGCCCAGGACAGCTCGCGGCCGTCGGCCGGGACGACCGGGAGCAGCACCCGCGAGCGCAGCTGCGTGAAGGCCGCCGGCAGCCGGCCGGCGCCGGGCTCGGTCGGGTCCGGGGCGAAGGCGGCCAGCGTCCGCGTACCGGCCAGGCCGCGCAGCAGGGCGGTGACGATCGCGGCGTTGGCAGCGGCGCGCTCGTCGGCGGGACGGGCCTGGCGGCGGGCGAGGAACCGGGTGCGGAGGGCGGCCTTGGCCTCGACCACGTCGTCCGCGGGGATCACGGCCGCAGGTTAGCCAGCCCGGCTGTGAGTCCCCTGCTCGCCGGGCGGGAGCACCCAGCCGGCCGGCACTCCCGTCGGCATGGGTCCCTCGGGCACGCCCTAGGCTCGCGCCCATGCCCACTCCGAGCACCCGCGCGACGCGGAAGGCCGTCATCCCCGTCGCCGGGATGGGGACCCGTTTCCTGCCGGCCACCAAGGCGGTGCCCAAGGAGCTGCTGCCGGTGGTCGACCGGCCCGCGCTCCAGTACATCGTCGAGGAGGCCGCCCGGGCCGGGCTGGGCGAGGTGCTCATGGTCACCGGGCGCGGCAAGGCCGCGATCGAGGACTTCTTCGACCGCCAGCCCGAGCTCGAGGCCGCGCTGGAGAAGAAGGGCGACGCCGCCCGGCTCGAGGCGGTGCACGCCTCCACCGACATCGCCCAGGTGCACTTCGTCCGGCAGGGCGAGGCGCGCGGGCTCGGTCACGCGGTGCTGCAGGCCGCCGCGTTCGTCGGGGACGAGCCCTTCGCCGTCCTGCTCGGCGACGACATCATCGACGCCCGTGACCACCTGCTCGAGCAGATGCTGCAGGTGCAGGCCGAGCACGGTGGCTCGGTGGTGGCGCTGCTCGACGTCGGGCGGGAGAACATCGACAAGTACGGCGCGGTGGCGGTCGAGCCGGGTGGCACCGACGTCGTCGCGATCACCGGCCTGGTCGAGAAGCCTCCGGTCGACGAGGCGCCGAGCAGCCTGGC
>DASQNB010000030.1:0-3771 GCA_035645175.1 Geodermatophilus sp. | reverse complement strand
GAGGCCGTCCGCAAGCGCCCCGGCATGTACATCGGCTCGACCGGTGAGCGGGGTCTGCACCACATGGTGTGGGAGGTCGTCGACAACTCCGTCGACGAGGCCCTCGCCGGCCACTGCGACACCGTCCGGGTCACCCTGCTCGCCGACGGCGGCGTCCGGGTCGAGGACAACGGCCGTGGCATCCCGGTCGACATGCACCCCGTGGAGAAGCGGCCGACGGTCGAGGTCGTCATGACCATCCTGCACGCCGGCGGCAAGTTCGACGGCAAGAGCTACGCCGTCTCCGGTGGTCTGCACGGCGTCGGCGTCACCGTCGTCAACGCGCTGTCCTCGCAGCTCGACGTGCGCATCTGGCGCGACGGCACCGAGTGGCACCAGCACTACGACCAGGCCAAGCCCGGCCCGCTGGAGAAGATCGGCCCGACGACGAGGCGCGGCACCCAGATCACCTTCTGGGCCGACCCGGACATCTTCGAGACGACGACCTACTCGTTCGACACGATCAGCCGCCGGCTGCAGGAGATGGCCTTCCTCAACAAGGGCCTGACCATCGTGCTGCGCGACGAGCGCCCCGGGCACAGCAAGGCCGAGACCGGCATGGCCGAGGAGATCTCGCTGGTCGAGGAGGCGCCGCAGGCCGGCACCGAGGACGAGGCCTTCGAGGCCACCGAGATCACCTACCGCTACGACGGCGGCCTGGTCGACTACGTGGGCCACATCAACCGCCGCAAGACGCCGATCCACCGCTCGATCATCGGCTTCTCCGCCGATGGCACCGGCAGGAACGACATGGCGATGTCGGTCGACGTCGCGATGCAGTGGTCCGACGCCTACTCCGAGTCGGTGCACACCTTCGCCAACACGATCAACACCCATGAGGGCGGCACCCACGAGGAGGGCTTCCGTGCGGCGCTGACCTCGATCGTGAACCGGTACGCGCTGGAGAAGAAGCTGGTCAAGGAGAAGGACGACCGGCTCACCGGGGACGACATCCGCGAGGGCCTGGCCGCGATCGTCTCGGTCAAGCTCGGCGACCCGCAGTTCGAGGGCCAGACGAAGACCAAGCTGGGCAACACCGAGGTCAAGGGCTTCGTGCAGCGGGTCTGCAACGACGAGATCAGCCACTGGTTCGAGGCCAACCCGGCCGAGGCCAAGGTGATCATCACCAAGGCGTCGTCGGCGGCCCGTGCCCGGCGCGCGGCGCAGGACGCCCGCAAGCTGGCCCGCAAGAACCTGCTGTCGGTCAGCGGCCTGCCGGGCAAGCTGTCGGACTGCCGCTCGACCGACCCGCGCAACTCCGAGGTCTACATCGTCGAGGGCGACTCGGCCGGCGGTTCGGCGAAGTCCGGCCGCGACTCGATGTACCAGGCGATCCTGCCCATCCGCGGCAAGATCATCAACGTCGAGAAGGCGCGCATCGACCGGGTGCTGAAGAACACCGAGGTCCAGTCGATGATCACCGCCTTCGGCACCGGCATCCACGACGAGTTCGACCTGTCGAAGCTGCGCTACCACAAGATCGTGCTGATGGCCGACGCCGACGTCGACGGCCAGCACATCCGGACGCTGCTGCTCACCCTGCTGTTCCGCTTCATGCGGCCGCTGGTGGAGGCCGGGCACGTCTACCTGGCCCAGCCGCCGCTGTACAAGATCAAGTGGGGCGGCAAGGTCGGTGACGAGTACGTCTACACCGACAAGGAGAAGGAAGGCGCCCTCAGGATCGGCGCCGAGGCCGGCCGCAGGATCAAGGACGACGCGATCCAGCGCTTCAAGGGCCTCGGCGAGATGAACGCCACCGAGCTGTGGGAGACCACGATGAACCCGGAGACCCGGGTCCTGCTGCAGGTGACCCTGGAGGACGCCGCGACGGCCGACGAACTGTTCAGCATCCTCATGGGCGAGGACGTCGAGGCCCGCCGCAGCTTCATCACCCGCAACGCCAAGGACGTCCGGTTCCTGGACGTGTGAAGAGGACCCCCTTGCCCCTGCACGACCCCGGCCCCGTCCCGGGTCCCGCCCTGAGCCTGCGAAGGGTGGGGAGGACGGGGTCCTTCAACCGTGGAGACCTGAACCGTGACTGAGACCCCCGCCCGCGACCGCGTCGAGCCGGTCGACCTCCAGCAGGAGATGCAGCGCAGCTACATCGACTACGCCATGAGCGTGATCGTCGGCCGGGCGCTGCCGGAGGTCCGCGACGGCCTCAAGCCGGTGCACCGCCGCGTGCTCTTCGCGATGTACGACCAGGGCTTCCGCCCCGACCGCAGCTACGTCAAGTGTGCGCGCGTCGTGGGTGAGGTCATGGGTAACTACCACCCGCACGGCGACTCGGCGATCTACGACGCCCTCGTGCGGCTGGCCCAGCCCTGGTCGATGCGCTACCCGCTGATCGACGGCCAGGGCAACTTCGGCTCCCCGGGCAACGACCCGGCGGCGGCCATGCGGTACACCGAGGCCCGGCTGACGCCGCTGGCCATGGAGATGCTGGCCAACATCGACGAGGAGACCGTCGACTTCCAGCCCAACTACGACGGCAAGAACCAGGAGCCGCTGGTCCTCCCCGGGCGCATCCCCAACCTGCTGGTCAACGGCTCGGCCGGCATCGCCGTCGGCATGGCCACCAACATGCCGCCGCACAACCTCCGCGAGGTCGCCGCAGCCGTCTTCTGGATGCTCGAGCACCCCGACGCCGAGCCCGAAGAGGCGCTCAACGCGTGCATGGAGCGGATCAAGGGTCCGGACTTCCCCACGCACGGCCTGATCGTCGGCCGCGAGGGCATCGAGGACGCCTACCGCAGCGGTCGCGGCTCGGTGCGCATGCGCGCCGTCGTCACCGTCGAGGAGGACACCCGGGGCCGGGTGCAGCTGGTCGTCACCGAGCTGCCCTACCAGGTCAACCCGGACAACCTCGCCGAGGCGATCGCCGAGGCGGTCAGGGAGGGCCGCCTGCAGGGGATCAGCGAGATCGCCGACGAGTCCAGCGACCGCGTGGGCCGCCGCCTGGTCATCACGCTGCGCCGGGATGCCGTCGCGAAGGTCGTGCTGAACAACCTCTACAAGCACACGCAGCTGCAGACGACGTTCGGCTGCAACATGCTCTCGATCGTCGACGGCGTCCCCCGGACGCTGCGCCTCGACGAGCTCGTCCGCTACTACGTGCTGCACCAGATCGAGGTCATCCAGCGGCGGACGCGCTACCGGCTGCGCAAGGCCGAGGAGCGCGCGCACATCCTGCGCGGCTGGGCCAAGGCCCTCGACCAGCTCGACGCGGTGATCGCGCTGATCCGCCGCAGCCCGTCGGCCGACGACGCGCGCGCCGGGCTCATGGAGCTGCTCGACGTCGACGAGATCCAGGCCGTCTCGATCCTCGACCTGCAGCTGCGCCGGCTGGCCGCCCTCGAGCGCCAGCGGATCATGGACGAGCTGGCCGAGATCGAGGCCCGCATCGCCGACCTCCGGGCGATCCTCGAGTCGCCGGAGCGGCAGCGGCAGATCATCCACGACGAGCTCGCCGAGATCGTGGAGAAGTACGGCGACGACCGACGCACGAAGTTCGTGGCCAACGACGGCGACGTCTCCATGGAGGACCTCATCGCCGAGGAGGAGGTCGTCGTCACCATCACCCGCACCGGGTACGCCAAGCGGACCAAGAGCGACCTCTACCGGTCGCAGCGCCGCGGCGGCAAGGGCGTCATGGGTGCGGCGCTGAAGCAGGACGACATCGTCGACCACTTCTTCGTGGGCTCCACCCACGACTGGATCCTCTTCTTCACC
>DASQNB010000029.1:0-9876 GCA_035645175.1 Geodermatophilus sp. | reverse complement strand
GAGGTCGACGGGCGCATCCACGACGTCTTCGCCTCGGCCTTCGCCGACGTGCAGCGGGAGTTCGAGCAGGTCTTCGCCGTCCTCTTCCCGGGCGGGCACGGCCGGCTGCACCTCACCGACCCCGAGGACATGCTCACCACCGGCGTCGAGGTCGAGGCCCGCCCGCCGGGCAAGAGGGTCAAGCGGCTCTCGCTGCTCTCCGGCGGCGAGCGCTCGCTGACCGCCGTCGCGATGCTCGTGGCGATCTTCCGCGCCCGGCCCTCCCCGTTCTACGTGCTCGACGAGGTCGAGGCCGCCCTCGACGACGTCAACCTCGGTCGGCTGCTGACCCTCGTCGAGCAGCTCCGCTCGACCTCGCAGCTGATCGTCATCACCCACCAGAAGCGGACGATGGAGATCGCCGACGCCCTCTACGGGGTGAGCATGCGCGGCGACGGCATCACCGGCGTCATCAGCCAGCGCCTGCGGGAGACGGAACCGGCTTGACGTCCGGCCCCGTCCCAGGTCCCGCCCTGAGCCTGCGAAGGGTAGGGAGGACGGGGTCCTCTCTCAGACGCCGGACTGGACCTGCAGGTCCACGACGAGCGGCAGGTGGTCCGAGGCGCCGGCGGCGTCCAGCACGTGCGCGCCGGCCACGCCGACGCCTGGGGAGACCCAGACCTGGTCGATCCGCCGGTGCGGACGCCGGGCGGGGTGGGTCCCGCCCTGCTTGGCGTGCCAGAACCGCCAGCCGGCCTGGTCGTCGCGCTCGGGGGCCAGCTCCCAGGCGTCGGCGAACCGCCCGGTCAGCGCGGCCAGCTCCGGCGCGCCGGGGTCGGTGTTGAAGTCCCCGACGAGGACGCCGGTCTCCATCGGCTCGGTGTGCAGCTGCGCGATCGCCGCGATCTGCTCGGCGCGCTCCTCGGGGGAGCGGGTGGACAGGTGGGTGGTCGTCACCCACAGCGCGGCGCCGTCGAGCTCCACCATGGTCCGCAGGGCGCTGCGCGGCTCGCCGCTGGCGGGCAGCGGGTGGACGTCGCTGATCAGGATCGGCAGCCGGGACAGCAGCGCGTTGCCGTACTGGCGGCGCGACTCCCTGTCCCGGCGCGGCTCGTCGATCGCCGGCCCCCACGCCAGCTGCATGTCCAGCGCCCGGGACAGCAGCAGCGCCTGGTCGACGTCCTCGCTGCGGCCGCCGAAGTACCGGTCGACCTCCTGCAGGCAGATGATGTCGGCGTCGGCCGCCGCGAGCACGGTGGCCAGCCGCGGCAGGTCGTGCCGGCCGTCGTCTCCGACGCCGTGGTGGGTGTTGAAGGTGACCAGCCGGACGGGGACCGGCGGCTGATCGGGGCCGGGAGCGGGCCTCGTGCCCGGGGCGTCCGTCACCCCGTCAGCCTGTCACCTCCGCCGCGACCGGGTCCGACAGCGGCAGCTCGGCGACCAGCTGCAGCCGCTCCCCGCCCGCGTCGTCCCGGTCGATGACGAACAGCCGGAAGGAGGCCTGGCGGTCGTGCAGGACCAGCTCGCCGAGCTGGTTGCCGAAGTACGGGCCGGCTTGCTTGGCCCAGTCCAGCTCGGAGGGGCGCACGCGGGCCAGGCGGGACAGGCCCGCGGTCAGCCGGCGGGCCCAGCGGCTCCAGCCGATCCGGAAGCCCACCCGGATGGGGTGTGGCGCCTGGTTGTGCAGCGGGGACACGGTCAGCTGGTGCACCCGCGTGCTCAGGCCGTCGGGCTGCACCAGCTCCGCGGCGTAGGCGTGGTGGACGTCGCCGGAGAGCACCAGGGCCGTCGCCGGCGCCCGGCCGTGCTCGCCGCGGGCCACCGCCAGCAGGGCCCGGCCCAGCCGCTCGAAGGAGTCGCCGAAGGCCGCCCAGTGCTCGAGGTCGGCGGCCTGCCGCAGCTTCTCCGACACCCAGCCGACCGGCCCGCCCAGGTGCCGCCCGACCAGGGTCTCGTTCCACCGCTCGATCTCGTGGATGGCGTGCGGTAGCAGCCACGGCAGCGACGTGCCCAGCACCAGGTGCTCGACGCCCTCGTCGACGGCGCGGCGCATCGCCGCCTCCACCCAGGCGAACTCGTCCTCGTCGAGCATCCCGCGCGCGGACTCGTCCAGGACACGGCCGGCCCGGCTGTCGATCATGATCATCCGCGCCTCGCCCCAGTGCCGGACGAAGCTCCAGCGGATGGAGCGGGGGTCGGTGTCGGCGGCCTCGGCCATGGCCTGCAGCACCGGCTCGGCGTCGTCCGGGTGCTCGCGGATCGCCTGCCAGGTGTCGTTGGCGGCCAGCTCCTGCGGGCTGAGGTTGCCCAGGTGCTGGTACACCCAGTAGCTGACCATCCCCCCGCAGATCCGGCGGGTCCACCAGTCCTGGCCGGTGACCTTCCGGCGCCAGGCGGCGGAGGTGTTCCAGTCGTCGATCATCTCGTGGTCGTCGAAGATCATCGACGACGGGACGGTGGACAGCAGCCAGCGCACCTGCGGGTCGCTCCAGGACTCGGCGTAGAGCCGGGTGTACTCCTCGAAGTCGTCGACCTGGGCGTCCTCCGGCGCGGGCCGTTCCCGGCGCAGCGACAGCCAGCGACGGGTCTCCGGGGTCAGCTCGTCGGCGTAGACCTGGTCGCCCAGCAGCACCAGCGCGTCGGGCCACTCGTCCTCCGGTTGCCCGGCCAGCCGCGCGGCGTAGGTGTCCAGCGCGTCGGGGGGAATGCCGTCGGCGGCGTCGACCGTGCTCGGGGTGGCGTAGCGGCACGAGCCGAAGGCGATGCGGAAGGGGCCCGGCCGGCCCGGCGTCCGGATCCGGCTGGGTGGGAACGGTGACGCCGCCACGGGCCAGACCCGCTCGCCGTCGAGGTGGACCTCGTAGGGCGTGACGCTGCCCGGTTCCAGCCCCTCGACCAGGACGAGGGCGTAGCAGTGGCCGCTCACGCTGAAGGTGCGGGCGCGCCGGCCCAGCACCTCCACCTCGCAGGGCCGGTCGGTCTCCACCCACACGGTGGCCGACACCGGGTCGACGTGCCGCAACAGGGGACCGAGGAGGAGGACCGGGTTCTCCCGGCCGGGCAGCGGCATGCTGCCCAGGGTGGCCCACCGCCGCGGGTTCCGCACGGACCACGGCTCCGGGGTGCTGGGAGACTGAGGGCCATGGAGTTCGTGCTGATCGCGATCGCGATCCTGCTCGTCGGGCTGGTCCTGGGGGTCAGCCTGCTCGTCGGTCGCGGCCGGCGGACCACCCGTCTGGACGACGACGCCGCCGCCGGCACCACGCTGACCCGGCCGCGACCGCCCACCCCGACCCCCGAGGCACCACCGCGTCCGTCCGGGGCCACGGCCAGCGGGCTGGGGACGACGGCCGAGCCGGACGCCGTCTCGCCCGAGGCGCCGCCGGACGTCGTGCTCCCGCCGGCCGAGCCGGAGCCGGGCCTGGTCTTCGAGACCCCGCCGCCGTCGGCCGGCCGGCTGGTGCGGCTGCGCTCCCGGCTGGCCCGCTCGCAGTCGAACCTGGGCCGCGGCCTGCTCACCGTGCTCGCCCGCGAGCGGCTGATCGAGGACGACTGGGAGGAGATCGAGGAGACCCTGCTCGCCGCCGACGTCGGCGTGGCCGCCACCCAGCAGATCGTCGACCGGCTGCGCACCCAGTCGATGGTGCTGGCCACCGCCTCGGGCCCGGAGCTGCGCGCGCTGCTGGTCCGGGAGCTCACCACCGTCCTGGGGCCCGACCTCGACCGCACCCTGGGCGTGGCCCGGCACGAGGGGCGGCCGGGGATCGTCCTGGTCGTCGGCGTGAACGGCGCCGGCAAGACGACGACCGTCGGCAAGATCGCCCGCGTGCTCGTCGGCGACGGCAAGAGCGTCGTCCTGGGCGCCGCCGACACCTTCCGCGCCGCCGCGGCCGACCAGCTGGAGACGTGGGGGGAGCGGGTCGGCGTCCTCACCGTGCGCGGCCGGGAGGGGGCCGACCCGGCGTCGGTCGCCTTCGAGGCCGCGCGCACCGGGGTCGAGGGCGAGGTGGACACCGTCGTCGTCGACACCGCGGGCCGGCTGCACACCAAGGGCGGCCTCATGGACGAGCTCGGCAAGATCAAGCGGGTCGTCGAGAAGGTGGCGCCGGTGACCGAGGTGCTGCTGGTCCTCGACGCAACGACCGGCCAGAACGGCGTCGTCCAGGCCCGCGTGTTCACCGAGGCGGTGACCGTCACCGGCGTCGTCCTCACCAAGCTCGACGGCACCGCCAAGGGCGGGATCGTGGTCTCCGTGCAGCGGGAGCTCGGCATCCCGGTGAAGCTCGTCGGGCTGGGGGAGGGCGCCGACGACCTGGCGCCCTTCGAGCCGGAGGCGTTCGCCGAGGCGCTGGTCGGCGGGGCGGACTAGACGAAGGACCCCCTGCCCCCCACCGCTCGCAGGCTCGCGGAGGGACCCTGCAGGGGGCCGTTCCAGTACGTCACGGGCCGGTCGGCGGCTCCTGCGGGCAGGCGTGCAGCGCGACGAGCGCGACGTCGTCGGCGTACTCCGGTGCCAGCCGGGCGAGCAGCCCGTCGCACACCTCCTCGACCGGCGCGCCGGTCAGCGCCGTCCCCGCCTCGACCAGCCGGGCCAGGCCCTCGTCGAGGGTCGCGTCCCGGCGCTCGACCAGGCCGTCGGTGTACAGGACGACGGTGTCGCCCGGGTGCAGCGTCACCGTGGCGTCCGTCCTGGGAGCGTCCGGGTCCACCCCGAGGAGCAGCTCCGGGCGGCGCTCGAGCAGCCGCGCCGTGCCGTCCGCCCCCAGCAGCAGTGGCGGCAGGTGGCCCGCGTTGGACCAGCGCAGCGTCCGGAGCCCCGCGGCGGCCTCCTCGGCCGTCTGCTCGACGCGGGCCAGCACCGCGGTGACCAGCGTGGTCATGCGCAGGTCGCGGAGCGCCCGGTCGAGGGTGGCCAGCACGCGCGCCGGGGGCGCGTCCAGCGCGTGGACGACGCCGCGCAGCATGTTGCGCAGCTGGCCCATCACCGCCGCGGCGATCCGGTCGTGCCCGGTGACGTCCCCGACCACCAGCGTGGTGGCGCCGTCGGGGGAGAGGAACGCGTCGTACCAGTCGCCGCCGACCTGCGCCTCCTGGGCGGCGGGCCGGTAGCGGACCGCGATGCGGAGGTGGTCCGGCTCGGGCGGGTCGGTGAGCATCGAGCGCTGCAGGGTCTCGGCGAGGGTGCGGGTCATGCTGGCCCGCCGCCGTTCGTCCTCCAGCCGGGCCACCCGGTCCACGGCCTGCGCGGCCTGCGCGGCGTGGGCCTCGAGCACCCGTACCTGGTGGTCCTCGAAGTCGCGCGGCTCGGCCCACCCGAGCGCCCAGGACCCCAGCAGCCGGCCTCCCGCGCGCAGCGGTAGCGCGACCCACGACCGGACGCCCAGCGCCTCGGCCCGCCGCGCCTCCTCGGTGCCCGGGCAGCGCGCCGCGTCGCCGACCAGCACCGGCTCGCCGCGGGCGGCGACGGCCATCGGCAGCGCCGAGTCCGCTGCCAGGTCCGCCGAGACCGGTCGCCCGTCCCGGTCCTCGGTCAGGGTGAGGCCCGCGGGGCCGGCGAGGGCGACCGCGGCGGTGTCGGCCTGCAGCGCCGCCCGGCAGTGCTCGAACAACAGCTCGAGCAGCTCCGCGGTGGTCTCGGCCGCGGCGAGCGCCGAGACGGTGGCCGCCAGCCCGGCCAGCGAGGCCGCGGTGCGGCGCTCGCGGTCGCCGCTCTCCCGCAGCTCTGCGTTGAGCCGCTCGAGCTCCCGGGTGCGCTCGAAGAGGTCTGCCTGCACCTGCTCGACGCGGCGCTGACCGCGGGCGACCTCCAGACGGGCCTCGTCGCGGTCGCGGACGTAGTCGGTGATGTCGTCGGAGCGGTGCAGCAGCAGCACGGCCCGGCCCTCGTCGTCCAGGATCGGCACGTGCCACGGGCTCCAGAACCGCTCCACCCACGTGCCGTCGGGCAGCGGGATGTCGTACTTCTGGATCGGCATGGTCACCGGCCGGCGCGTGTCACGGGCGCGGGCCAGGGTGTCGGCCAGGTTGCGGACGCCGTCGGCCCCGGGGTCGTCGGGGTTGGACGGGAAGACGTCGAACAGGTGCCGGCCGACCGTGTCCTCGAGGGTCGTGGCGGTGGCCTCCAGCCGGGCGCGGTTGGCGTGCACGATGACCAGGTCGGGCGTGAGCAGCAGGAAGGGCGCCGGGGCCTCGTCGAAGACGCGCGCGAAGTCCGGCGCCGGCAGCTCCTCCGGAGGCCTGCGCCGGTACTGCCCGTCGTCCTCCAGGCCCTGCTCTCCCGCGGCCACGGTCGGCACCCTCCCTCGACACGGTCGGTGGTCACCGTCGGCACTACCCCGTCGTCGCCGCCTACACGGGTGGGCGGGGATCAGGGCACGGTGCGCGGGTCGAACCCGTAGGGCAGCTCCAGCCGGTGCCGGGCGAGCAGCTCGGGGTCGGCGAGCAGCTCCCGGGTCGGCCCGTCGGCGACGACGACCCCGCCGTCGAGGACGACCGAGCGCGGGCACAGCTGCAGGGCGTAGGGCAGGTCGTGGGTGACCATCAGCACCGTCACCGGCAGCGACTCCAGGACCTCGGCCAGCTCGCGTCGCCCGGCCGGGTCGAGATTGGACGACGGCTCGTCGAGCACCAGCACCTCCGGGTGCATCGACAGCACCGTGGCGACGGCGACCCGCCGCCGCTGGCCGAAGGACAGGTGGTGCGGCGGCCGCCCGGCCGCCCCGGTCATGCCGACCTGCGCCAGCGCGGCGGTCACCCGCGCCTGCACATCGCCCTCGGGCAGGCCGAGGTTGCGGGGGCCGAAGGCGACGTCCTCGCCGACGGTGGGCATGAACAGCTGGTCGTCGGGGTCCTGGAAGACGATGCCGACCCGCCGCCGGACCTCCTGCAGGTTCCGCTGGTCGACCGGCAGCCCGGCGACCTGCACGCTGCCGCGCCCGCCGCGCAGGATGCCGTTGAGGTGCAGCACCAGGGTGGTCTTGCCGGCGCCGTTGGGCCCGAGCAGCGCGACCCGCTCGCCGCGCTCGACGCGCAGGTCGACGCCGTAGAGCGCCTGGTGTCCGTCGGGGTAGGCGAACGCGAGGTCCTCGACGAGCAGGGCGGGGGCGGTCACCCGAGCAGCAGACCGGACGCCAGGACGGCGGCCGCACCCAGGGGGAGGGCGAGGGCGGTCAGCCACGCCTGGAGGGGCACCGCCGCGGACGGCGCACCCGGCATCCGGCCGGTGTAGCCGCGGGACAGCATCGCCAGGTGCACCCGTTCGCCGCGCTCGTAGGAGCGGACGAACAGCGAGCCGGCCGCCGGGCCCAGCACCCGCAGCGCCCCGAGGTGGCGGCCCTCGAAACCGCGGGACTCCCGGGCGACCCGCATCCGCCTCAGCTCGCCCCCGACGACGTCGGTGTACCGGATCATGAACATGAGGATCTGCATGAGCAGCGAGGGCAGCCGCAGCCGCTCGAGACCCTGCAGCAGCGCCCGGGGCTCGGTGGTCGCGGCGAGGACGACGGCGGCCAGCACCGACAGCGTCGCCTTCGCGAGCAGCCCCCCGGCGGCGACCAAGCCGCTCTCGGAGACCGCGATGCCGGCGACCTCGACCCGCGGCCCCTGCGCCACGAACGGCAGCAGCAGCGCGAACAGCACGAAGGGGACCTCGATGGCCAGCCCGCGGGCCAGCCGGGCCGGCCCGACACCCGCCACCGCCGCGGCCAGGAGCACCAGCGCCAGGTAGCCGCCGTAGGCCGCCCAGGACCAGGCGGCGTCCACGGGTGTGGCCACCACGACGAGTGCGAAGCCGAGGACGGCGACCAGCTTGAGGTGCGGCTCCAGCCGGTGCACCGGGCTGTGTC
Organism: Geodermatophilus sp.; assembly: GCA_035645175.1. GTDB lineage: Bacteria > Actinomycetota > Actinomycetes > Mycobacteriales > Geodermatophilaceae > Geodermatophilus. The sequence continues at coordinate 2,053 of DASQNB010000029.1, read as the reverse complement.
CGGCTAGGTAGGCCGCACCCAGGACGCCGCCGTGCACCGCCGCCACGTCAGTCCTCCGCGGAGACGGCGTCCCGGCCGCGGCGGCGCAGCAGCATGGTCAGCCCGCCGGCGAGCAGCAGGGTCACCAGGACGCCGACGACGCCGGCCAGCCCACCGGAGAGCCGCTCGGAGCCGACGCCGGCCACGCCGTAGTCGGCCAGCGGCGAGCCGGCGGCCGCGCTGTCCTCGGCGGTGTCGAGGAAGCCGGCCTGCTCGGCGGCCCACTCCAGCCCGTCGGGCGAGGCGCTGGCGTACCAGCTGACGACCCCGGCCACCACGAGCGCGGTGACCAGGCCGACCACCCAGAGGGTGCGGCCGCGGCTCACGGTGCCGACGGGTTCGCTCACGCTGGCCGCTCCGCTCCTCGCTCGTTCCTCGCTGCGATGCTCACGCCCCGCTCCGCTCACCGGGCACCCGCCGGCACCGACGCAGGCCGCTCGGCCAGCGGGGTGGCCCGGCGCAGCGCGCGGGCGCCGTACACCAGGTCCGGGCGGACAGCGAGGACGGCGCCGACGACCGCGACGGTGATCGCCGCCTCGCCGAGCCCGATGAGCGCGTGCACACCGCCCATGACGACGGCGACCGTGCCCACGGCCACGTCGGCGACCCCGCCGACCGCGAACAGGCCCGTGAAGACCAGCGCGGCCACCGGCACCGACAGGAAGGCACCCACGCCCGCGGCGGCGAGCACGCCGCCGCGCGTGGTCGGCAGCAGCGCCGCCAGCAGCCGGAACGCCCCCCAGCCCACGGCCACCGCGACCAGGCCGAGCAGGGTGACGTTGGTGCCGAGCGCGGTGAGCCCGCCGTCGGCGAACAACAGGGCCTGCACGATCAGCACGACGGTCATGCACAGCACCGCCGTCCACGGGCCCACGAGGACGGCGGCGAGCACCCCGCCCATGAGGTGGCCGCTGGTGCCGGCGCCGACCGGGAAGTTGACCATCTGCACCGCGAAGACGAAGGCGGCGGTGAGGCCGGCCAGCGGAGCGGTGCGCTCGTCGAGCTCGCGCCGGGCGCCACGCAGGGCGAGGGCCACGCCGCCGGCGGCGACGGCGGCCGTGGCGGCGGACGTCGGGGCGTCGAGGAACCCGTCGGGTACGTGCACGCTGCCTCCTCGGGAGGACTGCCCGGCCCCGTGCGGCGGGCGACTGCCGGTGACCTTATTGCAGCTCGGTCGCAGTTGCACATCACTTGCAACAAGGCGCGACGACACCCGTTCGTGGGCCACGCAACACGCCCGGAACACGAGGGCCGGACACGCGGGCCGGAGTTCACGACGCCGAAACAGCGGCGTGCCGGTCGCCGAAACGTGGCGACGGCACGGTGAACGCCACGGCACCCCTCTGCGGAGGGGCGCCGGTCAGCCCCTCTCCCCGGGCGTCCCTCGACGTCCCGGCCCGCCCGTGGCCCGCGCCCGACGCCGGCCACACCGATCCGTCAGGAGGTTGCCGTGGACACCGGCGACACCGCATGGGTCCTGGCCAGCGCCGCCCTGGTGCTGTTCATGACCCCCGGCCTGGCGCTCTTCTACGGCGGCATGGTCCGCGCGAAGAGCGTCCTCAACATGATGATGATGAGCTTCGGCGCGCTCGCCCTGATCAGCGTGCTGTGGGTCCTCTACGGCTACTCGATGGCCTTCGGGGACGACATCGGCGGTGGCCTGCTGGGCGACCCGTTCGAGTTCTTCGGCCTCTCCTCGCTGGTGGGCACCAGCGGCCTGGACGGCGGCTTCCAGCCCGAGAGCCTGGTCTTCACCGTCCCGTCGATGGCCTTCGTCGCCTTCCAGGCGATGTTCGCCATCCTCACCGTCGCGCTGATCTCCGGCGCCATCGCCGACCGGGCGCGCTTCGGCCCGTGGATGGTCTTCGCCGGGGTCTGGGCGACGCTGGTCTACTTCCCGGTCGCGCACTGGGTCTTCGCCTTCGACGGCGCGGAGTCCGAGACCGGCGGCTGGATCGCCAACGACCTGCTGGCCATCGACTTCGCCGGCGGCACCGCGGTGCACATCAACGCC
>DASQNB010000028.1:0-1713 GCA_035645175.1 Geodermatophilus sp. | reverse complement strand
CACGACCGGCCAGACCGGGTGGTCGGCGAGGTCGTGGTCGGTGCGGGTGCGGCAGAACGCGGCCAGCGCGGCCGGCGTCGGGAAGAGGTGCACGCGGGCCCGGTCGTCCTCGGAGGTGCCGAGGAAGGCCTGCCACTCCTCGCCGTCCTCCTCCCACGGCGGGGCCCACAGGGTGAATCCGGTGCGGTCGTCGATGGTGAGAGCGATGGGGACGATGCTGGGACGAGCCACGGGCCCATCCTGCCCGATGGAGGACCCCGTCCTCCCCACCCCTCGCAGTAGAAGGACCCTCTCCCCGAGTCCTTCGGAGGAGGACCCCGTCGTGGGTCCCTTCGCAGGCTCAGCGGAAGGACCCTCCTGCTCCACGCCACTCGCAGGCTCACGGCGGGACCCTGCAGGAGGGCCGCTGGGACCGGGCCGTTCAGAGGCCGATCGGGTGCCAGACGGTCTTGGTCTCCAGGAACGGCGTCAGCCGGGTCAGACCCGGGTCGGCCGACCAGTCCGGCTCCTCGGCCGGCGGGCGCACGACCCGCTTGATGCTGCCCGCGGCGAGGCGCTCGAGCTCCATGGCGCGGTCCGCGGGGGCACCGGTGAGGTCGACGGCGTCGACGTCGTCGTGCTCGGCCAGCCAGGGACCGAGCTCGCCGGCGTCCCCGGTGAGCAGGTTGACCACCCCCGCCGGGACGTCGCTGGTCGCCAGCACCTCGCCGAGGGTGACGGCGGGCAGCGGCCGGGCCCTCGACGTGACGACGACGGCGGTGTTGCCGCCGGCCAGCACCGGCGCCAGCACGCTGACCAGACCGAGCAGCGAGGAGCGCTGCGGCGCGAGGACCGCGACGACGCCGGTCGGCTCGGGGAGCGAGAAGTCGAAGTAGGGCCCCGCGACCGGGTTGGCCCCGCCGAGGACGGCGCCGAGCTTGTCGGTCCACCCGGCGTACCAGACCCAGCGGTCGACGGCGGCGTCGACGGCGGCCCGCGCCCTCGACGTGGACAGGCCCTCGCCGGCGGCGACCTCCTCGCAGAACTGGGCGTGCCGGCCCTCCATCACCTCGGCGACCCGGTAGAGCACCTGCCCGCGGTTGTAGGCGGTGGCGCCGGACCACGTCGCGAAGGCGCCCCGGGCGGCGACCACGGCGTCCCGCGCGTCCTTGCGGGAGGCCTCCGCGGCGTTGGCCAGGAAGCCGCCCTTGGCGTCGGTGACCTCGTAGGTGCGGCCGGACTCCGACCGCGGGAAGGCGCCGTTCACGTAGAGCTTGTAGGTCTTGCGGACGGCCAGTCGGTCGGACATCAGTGGGAATCCCTTCCCCTGGGTCGCTTCCGCGCTCGCTCCGCTCCTCGCTCGCTGGCGCTCGCTGCGATGCTCACTCGCTGTCAGCTCCCTTCAGGTACGCGGCCAGCCCGTAGCGGCCACCCTCGCGGCCGTAGCCGGACTGCTTGTAGCCGCCGAAGGGCGACGTCGGGTCGAACTGGTTGAACGTGTTGGCCCACACCACGCCGGCCCGCAGCCGGTCGGCGATCGCGAGGATCCGGGAGCCCTTCTCGGTCCAGATGCCCGCCGAGAGTCCGTACGTCGTGTTGTTCGCCTTGGCGACGGCCTCGTCGGGCGTGCGGAAGGTGAGCACCGACAGCACCGGCCCGAACACCTCGTCGCGGGCGATCCGGTGGGCGGGGGAGACGTCGGTGAACACCGTCGGCGGGAACCAGTAGCCGCGC
>DASQNB010000027.1:0-2545 GCA_035645175.1 Geodermatophilus sp. | reverse complement strand
GGCACCTTCGCCACCGAGCTGGTCGTCGAGCGGGAGGCCGCTTCCGGCGACCCGGCGCAGGCCCGCTCGCGCGCGGAGGCCGACATCCCGCTGGCGCGCGTCGGGGAGCCCGTGGAGTTCGGCCGGGTGGCCGCCTTCCTGCTCTCCCCCGCCGCCTCCTACGTCACCGGCACCACCGTCGCTGTCGACGGCGGCCGGCTGAGGACGCCGTGAAAGAGGACCCCCTCACCCCCCACCGCTCGCAGGCTCGCGGCGGGCCCCTGCGAGGGAGCCCGGTGCTGGTCGCCTGCGCGCACGGGACCCGCAACCCCACCGGCCGCCGGCTGCTCGCCGAGCTGGCCCTGGCCGCGCGCACCCTGCGCCCGGGCCTGGTGACAACCGCCGCCTTCGTCGACGTGCAGCCGCCCACGGTCGCCGACGTCGTCGCGGGCCTGGCCGAGGGCGGGCGCCCCTCGGTCGTCGTCCCGCTGCTGCTGTCCGGCGGCTACCACGTGCACGTCGACATCGCCCGCGCCGTGCGGGAGCACGACGCGGCCCGCGCCGCCCGCCCGCTGGGTCCGGACCCCCGGCTGGTCGCCGTGCTGCACGACCGGCTGGTCGCCGCCGGCGCCGATCCCGGCGACCCGGCGACCGCCGTGGTGCTCGCCGCCGCCGGCTCCAGCGACCCCCGCTCGGTCGCCGACGTCGAGGCCACCGCCGCCGCCCTGCGGGAGCACTGGACCGGCCCGGTGAGCACCGGGTACGGCTCGGCCGCGCAGCCGCCGGTGCCCGACGCGGTCAGCGCCGCCCGGGCCGCCGGCGCCCGGCGGGTGGTGCTCGCCGCCTACCTGCTGGCACCCGGCCACTTCCACGACAAGCTGGCCGGTGCCGGCGCCGACGCGGTCACCGCTCCCCTGCTGCCCGACGAGCGCATCGCCGCCGTCCTGCTCGACCGCTACGACGCCGCCGTCACCCCCGCCTGACCGCGGCCGGCGCGCACCGCGACGACCACCGGCCGCTCCCCCCGCGAGGCGGCCGGCCCGGGCGGGATCTGGGATCATGGCGTGCGGGCCTGCTCCCGGCCCCCGGACGAGCGGCGCCGTACCCGGACAGCGACAAGACGGCGCCTGCGGAGGCTGTCGTGTCCTGGTTCGTGCTCGTCCTGTCCGGTGTGCTGGAGGCCGTGTGGGCCACCGCCCTGGGCCGCTCCGAGGGGTTCAGCCGCCTCGTCCCGTCCCTGGTGTTCGGCGTCGCCCTGGTCCTGAGCATGGTCGGGTTGGCCTACGCGATGCGCGACCTGCCGGTCGGGACCGCGTACGCGGTGTGGGTCGGCATCGGCGCGGTGCTGACCGTCGCGATCGCCATGGTGACCGGCGAGGAGTCGGTGTCCGTGGTGAAGCTGCTGCTGCTCGCCGGGATCGTCGGCTGCGTGGTGGGGCTGAAGGTCCTGCACTGAGCCGGCATCCCATCCCACCTGCGGAGAGGCACCGGTCGTACAGCCGCTGTAGCGAGCGCGGCAGCGGGTCACTGGGGGGTGAGCAGTCCTCGCAGCTCCTGGGTGAGCGACTCGCGGGCCTCCGGGTGCTGGTGCCAGGCCGCCGGGGTCGCCTGCAGCAGCGCGATCCGCCAGCGCCCGCCCTCCTCGACCGCGGTCAGCGTGTGCAGCGTGTGGTACCGCGAGTCGATGTCGGTGTCGCCGGGCGGGATCATCCCGGCGTGGGCCAGGAGCACCGCGACGCCGGGCGCCACCGGGCGCACGGAGCGGATCACCGCGATGTAGGTGGCCGTCTGGTGCCCGGCGAAGATCTGCCGGAAGTCGGCGGCGATGGCCAGCCGCCCGTGGTGGTGCGTGCCGTCGTACCCGATGATGTCCCCGTCGTCGGCGAAGCCGGCGGCGACCGCCGCGCCGCTGCGCCGGTTCCACCCGTCGAGGAACTGGGCGTAGAGCGCACGGATCTGGGCGTCGTTCGGGTGCGCGGACGTCACGCTGGCTCCTCCTGCATTGCGGGGACAGGAGGAACGGTAGTGGTCACGCGGCGCCGACCGTTCGCCCGTCCCCGACGGCGAACTGGGTCCGGTAGAGGTCGGCGTACCGACCGCTGAGCGCCAGCAACTCCTCGTGTGTGCCCGACTCCGTGATGCGACCACCGTCGACGACGAGGATCTGGTCGGCGCTGCGGATCGTGGACAGCCGGTGCGCGATGACCAGCGACGTCCGGCCGGCCAGCGCGGTGTCCAGCGCGTGCTGCACCGCCACCTCCGACTCGCTGTCCAGGTGGGCGGTGGCCTCGTCGAGGATCACGATGCCCGGCGCCTTGAGCAGCACCCGGGCGATCGCCAACCGCTGCTTCTCCCCGCCGGAGAGCCGGTGGCCGCGGTCGCCGACCACGGTGTCCAGCCCGTCGGGCAGCGACCGGATCAGCCCGGCGATCCGGGCACCGGCCAGCGCGGCCCACAGCTCGTCCTCGGTGGCCTCGGGCCGGACGTAGAGCAGGTTGGCGCGGATCGTGTCGTGGAACAGGTGCGCGTCCTGGCTGACCACGCCGATCGTGTCGCGCAGCGAGGC